>JBLHNZ010000143.1:0-8850 GCA_047623245.1 Oceanicoccus sp.
CAGGAACAGCTAGGCCATAGCGACGTGAAAACAACAGAGATCTATACACATGTTCTAAGTCGCGGTGGCCAGAATGTACGCAGCCCTTTTAGCGATTTGTCCTTGGAATAGAGGCTACTCTCGTAGACGCAAGTATTATGGCCTTATAATTTGCGTTCGACTGTTTACCGGGTAATTTTTGCAGTCCAATAGGGTTTTTGGTCGCAGTCGAAAAACTTAAAAAAACCTTGGATAAAAAAGCTAACCTTGGAAACTATTTTGATGCACTAGCCTAAAAAGACCAAGGCTAGCGACATTAGAAAAATACTGACAACGCGGTAACCCGCCTGAATTAACAACAGCTAATTCCCCCAACCGCAAAACAGATTGTCCGATAGCAAAGCGGGAAAAACAATCAGTAGTCCTAGGGTCAGGCCAACACCGAGACCGGCGGAAAAGCTGTCGACCCCAACTAGAGAAAATACGATCGAGATTCCAACAGCAGTCATCATGCTCGCAATGACACAGCCCACCATGGGCAAAGCGCTGCCACCTAACGTGTCGGGTGTTTTGCCTATGCTCTGCATCCATTTTTTGCCAAAAAGAACTGGCGAATACCACAAGGCACCTAAAACCATGCCAATAACCGTTGCCGCCAGAACACCCATGATATTTATACCCAATAACTCCATAAGATCACCTCATCTGTTTGTGTTAAAACGTCTGGAATATTCACTTGTCCGCAAAATTGGCGTTGGCCTTTACCGTCGATTCATACCAATCGACAATACAATTACGTGAGCCAGCACCATCGACAATACTCATGTGATTAGCACCTTCTACCACTATGACATCGACAAGTTTTGCGGAAGCGCCCACTTCAAATACGGGAAAAAATTTTTCAGGATAAAAACTCTCGTCGTTGCTCCCAACAAGAATTAGCGACGGTACTTTGATTTTTTCTATATCCTTTACATAGTTGTTAGGAGCATAGTTAACCGCCATACGATATGAATAACTCGGAACTTGTAATTCGTCATTCCACGTATCTGGTCGATTGAACAAAAGCACGGTCAACCCATTAAACAGGCGAAAGCCGAATCGATTTATCATCGATAATCCTATCCATCGTTTAAGTACAACGGTAACCCACCCACCACTATTGGGTTTCACCGTTGGTGATTCATTACCTAGGTAGGGGGAAAGCAACAACAGACCGTCAGGTTGGCGAACGTGTATGTTGCCAACGTACCGCAGAGCCATTCCTCCTCCAGACGAATGACCACCCACAATAATTTTTCCACCGCGGTAGTCTTTGTGGATATGCGCTAGCAAATCTTCAAGGTCATGATCTAACTGCCCAATGTAATCTATGTCACCACGCCTTCCGGAATTTCGGCCATGCCCTCTGACATCGGGAGTTACCACTCGAAAGATACCCGTGCTTGCCAAATAAGCGGCTATTCCGCTCAAATACCGACTGTCTGATCCCGAACCATGTAGCAACACCAGGGTTGTAGTGCTCACAGAATCATAAACTCTAAAAAATAGTTGAGTGCCATCGCGCTGGGTTAGCCACTGCTCTTCGCCTGAATCTATGTGCTGCGCACTCTCGCTCAAGGAACTGTAATCATAATTGGCAACAGGGCGCTGGTCTGGTACGGGCCACACAATAAGCACAGCACAAAGACAAAAATAGATGATGACGATGTAGAGTAACAACATAGATAATTTCTTTTATTATTTGCGTTGAGCATACCGCGCAATACATTATGAGCACCGCGTAAGCCCTGAGCAGTATTAGCAAGCGTACACTGAAACATTAAAGTCTAACTTAGCTCTATTTCTTAATCTAGCTTAGTAAGGTAGCGGAACCGGACAACAGCACAACAACTTCTTCTCCGTGTGGGTGCACTTCCCAACTGGGCCAGTTCTCCTGAAACTCATGAATTGCGATAAGCTCGTGACCTTTACTAAAAGCTTGTTAGGGAAGATCTGATTTCATTTTTTCGGCATGTGCGAATTCGTAATATATGTCCCACTCTTCTTCATGAGTGTAGCTAAATCCGTTTTTTTTATAAAAGTCATTCGATCGACTTTCTCTCAGCGCGCCGAGGCGAATGGGAAGCTCTGCAACTTTCGCTTGTTGCTTAATACCTGCAAGAACACGACCGCCTAAGCCTTCACCTTGAAAATTAGGACGAAAATACAGGTGATCCAAATGAAAATGACTTTCGTGTAACCTCAACACGTAAAAGCCAACCACATTTTCGCCAATTGTAATTTTCCAAGTATGCTTCCGGCTGAAGGTTTCTAAGAATCGATGCCTGGCTCGTTTCGGGTCGAATCGATCTAAAAACTCTAAACTTTCCTTCATCGCTAATAATCTTATTTCTGCCAGGAGTTCTTTGTCTTCCTCATTGGCCTGAACTATCTTATAGCTCATCGATAACACCTCACAATCTTATAACTAGCAAATGACTGGGAACCGATTACCCGATAAAACCGCCCGACGCAAAGACACCTAACGACAATTAGGGTCTGCGCCGTAGCAGCTTTATATTGCTTACTCCTATTTATTTATCTGCTACCACTTAACGCCCTTTGGATAAAAGGCCATTTTCTGCTGGTGTAAAGCTCCCTATTCCCCATGCAGTTGGCCGCTAGTTCCACTTTTAAGTCAGCGTATTCGCCAGCGATTTTTGCGTTTTTTCTCAGTAAATCTCGAAACTTTATTCTCTCTTTCCAAAGCGGGCTAAGATACGGAATTAAATGAAGATGATGGGTACGAAAATCACTCGACGGCTTTCAAAACCAATGCATTTCCTCACTTTTATACGGAAAATATTGATACTCAGTTTGAGCAAGTACATCGATAGCTTTTTGGGAATCGTTAAGTGAATAAACACCAAACATTATATCGATAACAGGTTTTGCAACCAGTCCTGGAACAGCTGTACACCCGACATGTTCGACCCCTCCACAATTCCAAGAGCCGATAATATCGAGCAGAGAAGCATGCTCGTCTTTAAATTTTAAAGGCCAAGTGGGATCGTATGCAGTGAGAACTATCTGTTCCATTTTATTGTATCGTTGTTATTTTTTATACAAAACATAGAGCGGTTCCGTATTGCGACTCTGTATTGTGGCAATTGACAATTCAGCACCGACATAAACGTATTCATGAAGCGTACACCATTTTCGCTGTGGTAGGCGTGTACCTCAAAAAAGTCACTATAAGCGCAGTTTATTCAAGAGCCATATGTTAGGTAAAAAGTGAGCTGGTTGACAGTGACCCGAACGTTGGTTCGACAGTATCTGCTTAAGAATGACTGTACAAGAATAGTTGTTTAAGCTTTTTTTCTGCCGAGGCGCAAGGGTTTCTCGATTTTGGCAGATAGCCGTTAATTTCCTTTCTTCCGCTCTAAATCGGCTTTAAGCGGCAAACACCTTGATTCATCGATTAATGGCCCAGGTAATCCCAATAGTCTAGAGCTCGCCGTTTCCCAAATTCGGTTATAACGAGGCAGTGCTGAACTTACAGGGCATTTCTTTCCGTCTCGCGATGATCGAAACCTTCTGTATCCGCCCCACCAAACACAACACTAACAACACGATTACGACCTTGATTTTTACCTTCGTAAAGTGCCTTATCTGCAACGCCAATGAGTTGTTCTATCCCATCGATGGCGTAACCTTGGGCGCTCACTACGCCTAAGGTCAAGCTAACGGGATTGGGGTTTTTCGGTCCATAAGGAATGTTTTTATCTAAAATTTCCAGTCTTATGTTTTCCGCCACCCTTTGCGCACCCTCTATATTGGTATCAGGCAAAATTAAAACAAACTCCTCTCCCCCGTAACGGCCAACAACATCTGTTGAACGTTCGCAGCACTCAGCCATCAGCTTGGCGATATCTTTAAGGCAGCTATCACCCGCCTGATGACCATTGGTATCGTTATAGAGCTTAAAGAAATCGACATCAGCCATAATAAACGTCAGCCACGTATTCGAACGCTTTGCTCTGCCCACCTCTTGCAAAAGCGTTGTTTCAATAGCTCGCCGGTTTAATACTCCTGTCAAATAGTCGGTATTTGACTGCTTATCAAGCTTGACTAACAAGGAGCGAGATATCGAGGAAAAGCTCCACACGACCCAAGTCGATATCAAGCAAAGAGCGGTAAGAACAACATAACGCCCGAAGTGAACCCTACCGAGCTCATTTGGGTTTTCGGGCACATAACCGTAGATACCTAGAAAAAACAGACCCGTTAGAATCGAACAGACCAACACTAACGATATCCAGGCCGCGCGCGCGTCGATCAACAGCATTGTCAAAACCGGTATAATAGGGGCAAGGAGCACAACAGCCGCACCAAACCCACCCGTATAGAAACTGCCAGCAGCTAGCGTAAAGACCGATGTAACAACTAATACCCACGCAGCAACATCAACTGACCCGTGCCGTCTGATATAGATTGCGTTGGCTAATCCAGTTATCACGATAAATAGCGCGGGGATCGGTGGAGAATCGAACCCCACTATGCCAATTCTTAAGATCGCCAAAGACGCGACCATAATGGTTACAACTAGATTCGTTGTCTGCACTAATCCGCGGCGGCCTAAGGGCACTAGAGCATCAAATTCTATACTCACGAACCAATGTCCTTGCGTCTACATACATCCTGTAAAGCATAAAAACTCAAAATAGCTTTGCCCTCCCCTATACTCTAATCATGTTAACTGGGCTAGATGTCAGCCAAGTTTACCCTACAAATCCCAGAATATCGAAATGTTGGCACGTATTCTTTTGAGATGTATCAAAAAACAACGAGACGATTATCAGCATACTGATATCAGACGGATCAATAGCCATTTTATCGCTCTAAACACGAAGGCGAGTGCTAGAACGAGTTTGACCCTAAAGTATCGAGTTTATTCAAATAGATCAGGTTGTTCTGCGACTATTACGTTGTACAAAGTTTGAAAACTAAACCAACCTGCGAGTTCACTGCCCACATTGCCGCAGGTTGAAGCGGCAACTTCTGGAGAAATTAATTTCGGTGTACCGGCGGCCTCTGCCATCAATTGTGCCTGACAGCTTCTTTCCATAGTGATGTACCACCAAACAGCGGCGTCGACCGTGTTCGCAACGGTTAGCAGACCATGATTTCGAAAAATTCGCCACTTTGTTGCCAGCGATCGCGTTGCCAATTTGAGTGCCATATTCTTCTTCCAGAACAACGCCAGTAAATTCCTCCAGTATAATATGATCATCATAAAATGCGCACGCATCCTGGGTGATGGGGTCAAGTTTACGTCCCAAGGAAGAGCAGGATTTGCCATACACAGAATGAGAGTGCGCCGCTGCGTCGATATCCGGGTTCTGTTTATGTATGTTCGAATGAATGGTGAAGGCAGCTCCGTTAAGTAACCCTTCTCCTTCAACGACTACACCATCGTGGGTTACCAGAATCAGGTCTGACACCTTGATTTGCTTAAACGAGACGCCCATGGGATTAACCCAAAAGTGGTCTTTATGTTCTGGATCCCGAACTGTGATGTGCCCTGCTGCACCTTCGTCAAAACCGAATTTGCCGAACAAGCGACACGACGCAGCGAGGCGTTGTTTCCTTTGTATGCCGTCTTCTTCAAATGAATTGCATTGCGGAGGAAATACAAACTCTTCTTTAACGTTCATTACTAGATCGACCGGTGCTTTTTCGCCCATGTCAGACTCCTTAATTGGGGTAAGATGATTTATCGAAATGAATGGTAATCAAACTTTTCCTCGCTTAATGTCATCTAGCAGACATTCACCGAGACTGTTAACGGCACGTCACTTTCATTCACCTTGCGAATGTCCCACGGAGAACACTTTGTCGCCTCGATATATCGGCAACAATTGGATCGCGCAACTACCTGACACTGTGCAAAAAACGACATTAGCGCTGATGAGGAGCCGCAAATACTCGAAGGGCGACGTCATTTATCAGGAAGGCATAGTGCCCAAGGCACTGTGGCAAGTCGTTGGCGGTTCGGTAAAATTAACCCATTCCAGCATGGACGGCAAAGAAGTCGTATTTGTTATTTCTGAAACTGGCGACTGTTTTGGTGAATTGAGCATGATCGATGGTAAACCATCTTCCAACACAGCAATCGCGGCCGAAGAAACGGCGTTAATTGAACTAAAAGGTCACGATTTTGATGGTTTGTACAACCAATACCCTGAAGTTGCCAAACAATTAAACCTATTGCTCGCCGAACGTATGCGCCATATGGTCAGCTTTTACGAAAGCAATGCCTCGCGCTCATTAGAAGCCCGTCTCGCGCACAGATTGTGTTATCTGACCGGGAATCTGTTGGGAGACAATAGCATCTCGCCCTCTTCGCTAGAAATGAATATGACTCAACAAGATATCGGATCTATGCTTGGAGTCACTCGACAAGCAGTGAGCAAGATTTTGAACCATTGGAGAGATGAAAATATTGTCGCGATTGAATATGGAAAAATCATTATAATTGATCCCAGCTATCTCGCTAAGCTCTCCGTCTAATCAAGTTGCACGCGCTGACCGTTACGAGACAGTAACTTCGACAGTACTACCAGTATTCAAGTGACAGCAAACTTAGATTAAATGACTAGTGCTTTCGATGCACAGGAGGCCGAACGTTTCAAGGCCGATGATTTACACAATATCCCCAGCGCAGACTGCGCCCTATCAAACATTCAGATTTCATCCAAGTGTTCAACTATTTTACCCTCAATGGGACAAGGTTGAATCGTGGCAGGCACTCGAATAGGAAACAAACCCTGAACCCGCCACCCAGCTGTTAGTTACTGTGGCGCAATGAATCTCGCCTCACAGAATTCCGATCACTCAACGACGAGAGCTGTCGATTATCAACCTGCCTATAAACGGCGATAATTTCTCGCTATATGTGAACAACGACTATGGGGAAATAACGAAAAGGATGTGCCCGCTCT
This sequence comes from Oceanicoccus sp., assembly GCA_047623245.1. Taxonomy (GTDB): domain Bacteria; phylum Pseudomonadota; class Gammaproteobacteria; order Pseudomonadales; family Dasaniaceae; genus Oceanicoccus. The sequence goes on from JBLHNZ010000143.1 coordinate 6,966, forward strand.
TGCATTTAGCTACTTATCTGGCTGGCTTGAACAAGGTATTTTAAGAAAAATATGAAATGATATTTCAACATCAATTCATAACTATTTTTTTAGACATAATAATAGCAGTCCCGTCTATTCAAATACGACCAACGTTCTTAAAATTTACTTTATAACATACAGCAACAACTTTTCTCACAAACTGTGAGTACGTCATCGGAAGACAGATAGACATCAAAAATTTGAAGAATTTTCCTATGATAGTATTGTCTTATCCCTGAACCATCCAATATTTCGTACTACTTTTTAAGTTTCTCATGCCCACCAACGGAAAATTTACATTTTTCTGCGCACCCTCTACAACTATTTTCTATTCGTTTTCGGCGATCGATAGTATCAGACCTGTATCCCTCAGCACTAAATTGACCACGATAATCGTTAGATGAACATTTATCTTGAGGAGAAAACAGGAGACACAATAATTTTTGCATATGTGCTGTACACCTCATATTTGAACGGGTGTGATATGAACACGGGGTTCCTTTAGCCGCACTCTCCAAAAACTATATCTTATGGCTAACCCGAAGGACTAAGATACGAATCGATAATTGTGTGGTCTAATACTGGATATCTCCGAAGGAAACAAAGCGTTTTCAGAATGGAATTTGTCTCTTTATATAAACAAATTTCACGTATCGAAGAATTGCCAGAAACACATGGGATTTTTTTGAGATAACAATGGAAATAAGCGCATGACTTAAGACGCAGGTACGGCAATTTCTCAGGGACAACATCAGCGTTTAATCATTGCCCGAACACGGTACAGCGAATCGGAACCTTTATTTCTGGAAAAAGGTACAGCCCATTGAATATAGCTATAGCTCATCAGCAACCACTCGACAATAAATGGAGTTAGATATGAGTATGAAAGAATTGACTGCGGAAGAAATTAGTAATGTAAGCGGATCAGGTGGGATTTCTGGCATCGGAGGAGGTACTGTAACTGGATTTAACTATGGCGTAGCGTTCGGTACTATTTCGGGTGCAGTCGCGACAGGCGCTACCACCGGTGCAACCAGAGGAGGAATCATCGGAGGTGCCATAGGCGCATCTTTCGGTTTTGGCTACGGTGTTGGAACTGCTGCGCAAGAAGCTTGGTCGTAGTTTTAGATACGAGTCTGTAGCTTGCTTTGGGACATCCCATTTTCTATTTCTCGGATTCTTCGCCGCCGATGAAAGCCCAGAGTAAGCTCCTACACACTACGGAGATATAATTTGTGAGTATTCGTACGACAAAGACGGTACTTTGGGGTTTTATTCTAATAGGATTCTTTTCAATATTTTACTTTGCCTTTCATTTCAGAAACCCAGCTGCAGCTGTATTTTATTCAGGGTCTACATTGATTTGCCGCGTCTTTCTAAACTATCCAGAAACGCTCATGGCCTCATCGATTTCTGGTCTGGACAAAAACATTGAGGCAATTCGGAGAGACAAATGGTTCTGGGTTTCTTTGATAATGATGTTTTCAGGGTCAATATGGCTATTCTTCAGGTAAGGTACTCTGGCAAACTTTTCGTTTTATAGTTACTTAACTAAACTCCCTGGGATGTAATATTTGTACCGTGGCTCTTCATCAAGAGTATCTAATAGAAAGCCATATTAGTTAGCATAGACGTATTTTCTGTAATACTTTTTTATAGACACACTGCTCGAGGAGATAAGAGCTGTATAGCTATTTTTGGTAGCGCCCTTTCATTTGACAGACTCTAAATAACCATAGCTATACATTATCAACAACCACTCAAGAAATGAGTGAAGGTTTGACTAATTCACTCTCTAGTGCGGTTTTAGGACGGAACATATCTAACCGACGTTTCAAACTCGAATGTTTCATTTGCGCCCAGC
>JBLHNZ010000144.1:0-8559 GCA_047623245.1 Oceanicoccus sp.
GTTGTCCTAGCGCGTCGTGGTTTAGATGCGCTGGACAATATTGCCTTACACAAAATGTTCGACCGGCTTTGGCAACAGCTTAGGTATAAATCAGAAAATAATACCTCAAAGACCGTTGGGCAATAATTTTTCTCGTAGACCTCAAAAGGCGAACCATGCGCCGTATACTCATAGCTTGCATAAAATTTTACCGTTATTTGATAAGCCCACTAATGGCAAATCATTGCAGGTTCTATCCAAGCTGTTCAAGTTATGCAATTCAAGCCATTGAAAGACATGGCGCATTTAAAGGTAGCTACTTCTCGCTAAGACGCCTATTGCGCTGTCATCCATTAAATCCCGGTGGCTATGATCCAGTTCCGGAAAATCAATCAAACCACCATGGGCATACCTCAAACTAATTATGGACTTTCAACGATATATTTTAATCGCAGCCATCGCTATCTTGTCTTTTATGTTGTTGACAGAGTGGGTACAGTTTAAAGAACAAAAAAAGGCTGAAACATCGACGGTTTACCGACAACAGTCGCCAGCTAACGAAAATGCTCCCGGCAACATTCAGATTCCCGACCCAAGTAGCGCCGTTTCGAATGTCGACGATTTACCGACAGCTCAAGCTATCGTTCAGCAAGGTGTTTTGGAAACCACTGGACAGAAAGCCAACATTAATACTAATACTGTTCGAGTAACCACCGATTCCGTAATACTTGACATAAATACCTTGGGGGGAGATATCATCTATTCAGCTCTACCTCGACATTATGCAGAGATCGATACCCCAGAAGTCCCTTTCACTTTGTTAGAGCAATCCAATGTAAGAACCTACATCGCGCAAAGTGGCCTAGTCGGCGTTGATGGAATCGACACAAGTAGAGGGCGCGCTCAATATTCGGTTACTGCTTCAAGCTTTATAATGCCCGACGACAAAGACGAGCTGCAGGTCGACCTGAATTACCAAACAGCCAACGGCGTAGAAATAATAAAACGATTCAGTTTTCACCGCGGCGAATATGTTGTTGATGTTGACTATGTTATCAAGAATAAGGGGCTACAAAGCTGGACTGCCGGTATGTTTGGCCAGATAAAACGCGATCATACTGAAGACCCATCCGCAAGCTCGTCAGGTATGGGTTTAGCCCCATATCTCGGCGCCGCTATTCATTTACAAGACAAACCCTATGAGAAAATAAGTTTCGATGATATTGCCGAAAGCGACTTTAAAGAAAGTATAGAAGGTGGTTGGATAGCCATATTACAGCACTATTTTGTTAACGCCTGGATACCTGATCCTAGTAAAACGCATGCTTATTCGACCGCTGTTAGTAGCGACAAATCAAATATTATTCGTTTCACAAGCCCTCAGGTTACTGTAGGTCCAGGAGAATCTGAAACAATAAAATCCCGCTTTTATACGGGGCCAAAAGACCAATATAAACTTAAGGATATTTCGGAAGGCTTGGAATTGACAGTCGATTACGGCTGGTTATGGTGGATTTGCCAACCGCTATTTTGGTTGTTGACAAAACTTCACAGCTTCCTAGGTAACTGGGGTGTTTCCATAATAGCTGTTACCGTGTTAGTAAAGGGAGCATTTTTTCAGCTGAATGCCAAAGCTTATACGTCCATGGCTAATATGCGAAAAGTAGGCCCAAAACTAACAGAGCTACGTGAACGCTACGCAGATGATCGCCAGAAGCAATCACAGGAAATGATGAACCTATATAAGAAGGAAAAGATTAACCCGTTAGGTGGTTGTCTTCCCATTCTCGTTCAAATGCCTGTTTTTATCTCTTTGTATTGGGTTTTGATGGAAAGTGTAGAATTAAGACACGCCCCATTTATCGGTTATATTAAAGATCTATCTGTCATGGATCCGTATTTTATCTTGCCGCTCATCATGGGTGTATCCATGTTCATCCAACAGAGACTTAATCCTCCGCCACCCGATCCTATGCAGGCAAAAATTATGCAGTGGATGCCGGTAATGTTTACCTTCTTCTTCCTTTTCTTCCCTGCCGGATTGGTGTTGTATTGGGTTGTCAATAATACATTGTCAATCATACAGCAGTATATTATTACTAAGCGGATAGAAAACGCATAAATTAAGAGGCCGCTTGCGGCGGCCCTTTTTGTTGACATAAACTATGAATTCTTTGGCGATTGATACCGATACGATTGCAGCAATAGCCACCCCTCCAGGCCGTGGCGGCGTCGGTATTATTAGGGTCTCTGGACCTAACACAATAGCTATTTCTTCATCGATAACACAATCGAAACTCACTCCCCGGTTTGCTCATTACGGCCCATTTTTTGAGAAAAAAAGTAATGACTCGCGCACCTTCCATGCAAATAATGAAAACTCTAATAGTGTTGAAAGGCTAGTTGTCGACCACGGGATCTCTCTCTTTTTCCCTCGCCCAAATTCTTTTACAGGTGAAGACGTTCTAGAGCTCCAAGCACACGGTGGTCCATTATTGCTCGACATCCTATTGAAGGAAGTTCTTCGACTTGGAGCCCGCTTAGCTCGACCTGGTGAATTTTCTGAAAGAGCGTTCCTCAATAACAAAATTGACTTAACACAAGCCGAAGCGATCGCAGACCTAATTGATAGCGCTTCTGAGCAAGCAGCTAGAAACGCAGTTCGATCTTTACAAGGGGAGTTTAGTAAAAAAATTACCGCACTAGTCAATTCTGTTATCCAACTTCGGGTTTATGTAGAAGCTGCAATCGACTTTCCTGAAGAAGAAATTGACTTTCTTGCCGATGGGAAAGTGGCTAACGATCTAACAGAAATAAGAGGAGACCTGCAAAAAGTCTTTTTGCAGGCCAGGCAAGGAACATTAATACAAGAGGGGATGACGGTTGTCATTGCCGGGCGTCCGAACGCTGGAAAATCGAGCTTACTAAACGCCTTATCCGGACGGGAAAGCGCGATCGTAACAGAAATAGAAGGCACGACTCGCGACGTGTTACGAGAGCAAATCCAGATCGAGGGTATGCCACTCCATATCATAGACACAGCGGGTTTACGTGATAGCTCAGATATCGTTGAAAAAGAGGGAATAAGGCGTGCTTGGACTGAGATTGAAAAAGCCGACCGTATATTACTGGTAGTCGATAGCGACGCAGATAGGGAAGAAGACCCTGTTGCACTCTGTCGAGAGTTAGGACTAGAAACCATAGCAGCATCTTCAAAACAGCATATTACAATTATTCAAAACAAGTGCGACATCTCTGGTCTAACGCCAGGTATTGTCGAAGGAACACCAAGTATTATTAGATTATCAGCCAAGCAGGGTGATGGTATTGACCTCTTGCGCCAGCACCTCAAAGCGAGTGTCGGGTTTCTAGGCGCAGAAGGTGGGTTTACAGCTCGGCGACGGCATTTGGATGCCCTGGAAAGAGCAAAAGATGCTCTTGATGCAGGCGAAATTCAGTTACTATCCTATGGCGCAGGTGAATTACTCGCTGAAGATTTGCGACAGTGTCAAAACTTTCTCAGCGAAATAACAGGAGAATTCACCTCCGACGATTTACTAGGAGAAATTTTCTCCAACTTCTGTATCGGCAAGTAAACCTTCTAAAACACCTCGATTATATCTCTTTGCAATCTACCTACAGTTAATCTACAACCTACCGACAACTTATCCACAAATTGTTAGCCATTTAGCTATCATTCGCCTATTTTCGATAACTATTCCCACTAGCATTTCTTCTCTGTGTCGACCAAAAATAATTTGATAAATTACCTGTGGATAACTAGGACTGTTAGTGCGTTGAAAAGCCTCTAATAACACTAGGACAAAAAGAACACAAAAAACCTGTGATGAAACATCTGTGGATAAACACGCCTTTTATCCACCGCTAATCCTTAGTTTAAAAGCAGCAAACTAATAGGCAAACGCTACAGTTATAATCGAATTAAGCCTTTGATTTTAAACAACTAATTTGAGTTACTAACAGAAATAGCCGCCTCTAATAATAATAACAATAATAAAAAACTATCTATATACATATATATATAAATTAATATTATTATTATTGAGATAACTGAAAATTTTCATTTCAAAAAACTTCTCTATTTCACTGATTATTTTTTCACCATCACCTATCTACTGAAGCTTTCCTGTCTTATAATCCACGCCCTTTTTTTAATCGACCGTTGTTTGAGGTTTAAGTGAACTATCCAGAACGTTTTGACGTAATTGTTATTGGCGGCGGTCACGCAGGTACAGAGGCGTGCTTGGCGGCAGCGCGGATGGGCTGCAAAACACTGCTGCTCACTCACAATATCGAAACGTTGGGTCAAATGTCCTGTAACCCGGCCATTGGTGGTATTGGCAAAAGCCACCTTGTGAAAGAAATCGATGCATTGGGTGGCGCTATGGCCAAAGCGACTGATTCTGGAGGAATTCAATTTCGCGTGTTGAATGCCAGAAAAGGTCCTGCGGTGAGAGCAACTCGCGCTCAGGCAGATCGGGTACTTTACAAAGCTGCCATTCGGGAAATTCTCGAAAATCAGACCGGTTTAAGTATTTTTCAGCAAGCGGTTGTCGACTTGGTCGTCGAGGGAGAAAAAGTTACTGGGGTCGAGACGCAGATTGGCATCAAATTTTATGCACCGAATGTCGTGCTTTGTTCTGGAACCTTTCTTGGCGGAAAAATACACATTGGCCTCGATAATCACAGCGGCGGGCGGGCTGGTGATCCTCCGTCCTTGGCGTTGGCGGATCGTTTACGGGAACTCCCTTTCAATGTCGATCGACTGAAAACGGGAACTCCGCCACGAATTGATGCACGCTCGGTAAATTTCGAAGGGCTTGAAGAACAATGGGGCGATCAACCTGAACCCATCATGTCATTTTCAGGTTCACTCGATCAACATCCCAAACAAACCTGCTGCTGGATCACTCACACGAATGAAAAAACTCACGATATTATCCGTAACGGTTTAGATCGATCCCCAATGTATACCGGTGTTATCGAAGGGGTTGGCCCTCGCTATTGCCCATCAATTGAAGATAAAATCCACCGCTTTGCCAGTAAAAATTCACACCAGATTTTTATTGAGCCAGAGGGTCTAAAGACCCATGAACTTTATCCTAATGGAATTTCTACCAGCCTTCCTTTTGATGTGCAGCTAGAGTTAGTCCGTTCCATCAAAGGCTTCGAAAAGGCGCATATTTCTCGACCAGGATATGCCATTGAGTATGACTATTTTGATCCCAGAGACTTGAAATACTCCTTGGAAACAAAATTTATAGAAGGCCTTTTTTTCGCTGGGCAAATTAATGGCACTACAGGCTATGAAGAAGCCGCAGCACAAGGTTTATTGGCAGGTTTAAACGCGGCGTTAAAAGTTCAGGGAAAAGAAGCTTGGTGTCCTGGCCGTGATGAAGCGTACATTGGAGTCATGGTAGATGACCTGATTACGAGCGGTACAATTGAACCGTACCGCATGTTTACGTCTCGAGCCGAGTACCGATTGTTACTTCGTGAAGATAATGCTGATTTACGATTAACCGAAAAAGGCCGAGAGCTGGGTTTAATTGGAGAAGATCGCTGGAATGATTTTGATAAAAAACAAAAAAGTATTGTCGAGGAGACACAAAGATTAGCCTCAATTTGGATTCAACCGAATACGGAAGAAGCCGATATAATAAACCGGCTTATCGATAAGCCGATTGTTCGTGAATACAGCTTACTTGACTTTGTAAAACGTCCCGATCTTACATACGCCGACGTAGCGACCATGAAAGGCGGTGAAGCTGTTAGTGATCCGCAGGTAGCGAGCCAAGTAGAAATCCAGATAAAATATTCAGGCTACATCGACCGGCAATCAGTTGAAATTGAGCGATTGCGTCGCTATGAAAACACAGTATTACCAGCAGAGTTTGACTATAACACGGTGGAAGGGCTTTCTAACGAAGCGAAACAAAAACTGATCGACGGGAGACCAGAGACACTGGCGAGGGCGTCTCGTATTTCGGGAATAACACCCGCTGCAATTTCCTTGTTGTTAATTTTTCTGAAAAAAAACGGCATGTTGGAAAGAAAAACAAATATTGATCAAAGCATTAAGACTGCTTGATTTTCAGGTAGAGAATTAATAGATAATGTTTAGAGATGCTTTGTTATCGGGAATAAGTCAGCTCAGCAATTTTCCGAAAAGTACGGATATTAAGATTGATTTACTGTTAGATTACCTCCAACTGCTCATTAAGTGGAACAAGGCGTATAATCTAACTGCAATTCGTAATCCCGAAGAAATGATATCCAAACATATTTTGGACAGTCTAAGTATTGCTCCCTATCTCAACGGAAAATACTTTTTGGATGTTGGAACAGGTGCTGGCTTACCCGGTGTAATATTGGCGATACTGTATCCTCAGCGCCAATTTGACTTATTAGACAGTAATGGGAAAAAAACCCGATTTCTGTTTCAAGTGAAGACAGAGCTGAAACTGGACAATATTTCAATATTTCAGTGTAGAGTAGAGAATCATTCGGTGGGCGCTGTGTACGATGGCATTCTTTCACGAGCATTTTCAACGCTCCATGATATGGTGAAAGGAAGTGGTCACCTTTTAAAAGATTCTGGAAACTTCTACGCTATGAAGGGGATTTATCCCAGCAACGAAATTGAAGATCTAGCGAGTCACGATCTAGCGGTTCAGGTTGCAGAAACGTTTCCTCTTAATGTTCCCGGTGAAAATGCAGAGCGCCATTTAGTTGTTATTAGCAAGAATTGAGTTAGTCAAAATAAACCCGTTAAAATGTAGACTAAAGGTATTTATCGTTGGGAAAAATTTTTGCAGTAACTAATCAAAAGGGTGGTGTAGGTAAGACGACAACCTGTGTAAATCTAGCAGCGTCTTTGGCGGCAACAAAGAAAAAAGTACTGCTGATTGATTTAGACCCACAAGGTAACGCCACAATGGGTAGTGGCGTAGATAAAAACGAAGTTGAGTTGAGTCTCTATGATGTGCTTGTTCATAAGGCAACAATTGCTGACGTGAGAATTGAAGCGGAGACATCGGGCTACGACATTGTGCCTTCCAACTCAGATGTAACAGCAGCGGAAGTTGAGTTACTAGCCATTGAAGGAAAGGAGTACCGACTTCGAGAAGCCCTGGCCGTCGAACAGGATCATTATGACTATGTTATTATCGACTGTCCGCCATCGTTAAATATGCTGACAGTGAATGCTTTAGCCGCGTCTCATAGTGTTATTATTCCAATGCAGTGCGAATACTACGCTTTAGAAGGTTTGTCTGCGTTACTGGATACTATCAACCAAATTCAGCAATCATTAAACCCCAATTTGGAAATTGAAGGGATACTGCGCACGATGTATGATCCCCGCAATAGCCTTACCAACGATGTGTCGGCGCAATTGCACGAGCATTTCCCCGATAAAGTGTATCGGACGGTGATACCACGAAATATTCGGCTGGCAGAGGCTCCCAGTTACGGTATGCCCGCTTTGTATTACGATAATCAATCAAAAGGGGCAAAAGCCTACTTAGCGCTGGCTGGGGAAATGCTCCGTAAAAGCGATTATGCGCTTTCAGAAGAGCTTGTTGTCGACTGATGTGCTTGCGACATTGGGGTGCAAAAGAACTAAAATAAACTAAAAATCGCGATGACAGCTTGCGATTTATCAACACATGCAGATTTTTTCTGATATCGATTAATTTAAGACGGTTAATGTTCCGATGGCAACAAAAAAACGTGGATTGGGTCGTGGTCTCGATGCTTTATTGGGTGGATCCTCTCCGACAAAAAATAAGTCTAAAAACCTGCTTGACTCAGACGTTTCAGAAGAAACACCTAATACTCCAGCAGACGGTGATCTTCGCAAATTACCAGTAGAAATGATTCAGCGCGGTAAATACCAACCTCGAAGGGATATGCAGCCCGAAGCCCTCGAAGAACTTGCGGAAAGCATAAAAGCTCAAGGCGTTATGCAACCAATCGTTGTTCGTCCCATCAGTGCGGACAAATACGAAATTATCGCCGGCGAGCGACGGTGGCGTGCCACGCAGTTGGCCGGGCTGGATACGATTCCTGTTTTGGTTCGTCATGTACCGGACGAGGCTGCCATTGCCATGTCCCTGATCGAGAACATTCAGAGGGAAGACCTAAACCCAATCGAAGAAGCGATGGCGCTTGGACGATTACAGCAGGAATTTGAGTTAACTCACCAACAAGTCGCTGAAGCTGTGGGTAAGTCACGCACCACAGTAACTAATTTACTGCGCTTAATGTCTCTGCGAGAAGATGTGCAGCGTATGCTTGAATATGGCGATTTGGAAATGGGGCATGCAAAAGCACTGCTTGGATTGCCCCCGGAACACCAGTCTCACGCTGCCAACACAGTACACAGCAAAGGTATGTCAGTTCGTCAAACCGAAGCGCTGGTAAGGTCGTTATTGAATTCAATCAATACTGACAAAGCGCAAGTTGATCACAAAGTTGACCCGGATATTAAACATTTGCAAGATCAGTTGTCCGAAAAAATTGGGGTCCCTGTGATGGTCCAGCATAGCGCAAAGG
>JBLHNZ010000145.1:0-8538 GCA_047623245.1 Oceanicoccus sp.
CCAATATTTCGAGCCATCCCGTTTGACTACAGACACGACAACCATCTCCGTTACACATGACGCATTGAATGTCGACTTCAGCTGACGGCTCAGTGAATGGGAAATAGGACGGTCGAAAACGAACAGCGAGCTCTTTTTCGAAAAACACACGCAAAAACTCTTCAATAATTCCTTTTAGATCCGCGAAGCTACTATTTTCGCTAATCAATAACCCTTCCACTTGATGGAACATGGGTGTGTGCGTGATATCCGAGTCACATCGATATACCCGACCAGGACAAATTATTTTCAAGGGGGGTTCCGAAGACTCCATTACGCGTACTTGTACCGGAGACGTATGGGTACGCAATACGGTAGTTTCATTGACATAAAAAGTATCGTGCATAGCACGCGCTGGATGATGAGCAGGAATATTTAGCGCTTCAAAATTGTGGTAATCATCTTCAACCTCAGGCCCCTCAACGGTTTCAAAACCTATTCCTTCAAAGAAATCGGAGATACGCTCTATAGTTTTGGTTATAGGGTGCAAGTTGCCAGTACTTTGACCGCGACCAGGCAAAGAAATGTCTATGGTTTCCTTAGCGAGCTGCTCCGCCACTGCGGCACCTTCCAAAAGGCTCTTACGCTGGCCAATAAGCTCCTGCAGAGCCTGCTTCACCTTGTTGATCTCGGCCCCTGCTGCAGGACGTTCCTCAGCAGACAGCTTACCTAAACCCTTCAACAAATCTGTGATTTGACCTTTCTTACCCAAATAATCAACACGCACTTGATCTAACGCGGCGGTATCAACTGCCTCCGATATAGCACTGCGTGCTTGCACAGCCAAAGACTCCAGATGTTCCATCTATTCTCTTCTCATCATTCAATTTGATCGTATTTTGTGCTGTCTTCAAAACGAAAATAGGGAAAGAGCACAGCCCTTTCCCTATCTTTTCAACACATACCGGTCGTAAAACCTGTTTGTATTAAGCCAAGGCTGAGACTGCTTTTTGAACTATTGCAGCAAAAGCGGCTTTGTCATGTACAGCTAAGTCTGAAAGAACGCGACGATCAAGAACGATGTCTGCTTTCTTTAGCCCTGCTATCAAGCGGCTGTATGACAATCCATTTACGCGAGATTGCGCATTGATACGCGTAATCCACAACGCTCTGAACTGACGTTTACGTTGACGGCGGTCACGATATGCATATTGACCAGCTTTAATAACGGCTTGCTTGGCAACACGGAAAACGCGCGAACGTGCTCCATAATAACCTTTGGCGAGCTTCAAAATCTTTTTGTGACGACGATGTGCAGTCACACCACGTTTAACGCGAGGCATAATAGTCTCCTAATCTTAACAGTCTCAAATTTTCTGGAAGAATCTCTTCTAGAAAAGTTTTTAACGAATATAACAACACTTAGTTGGCACGTAACATACGATCGATCAGTATCTTATCTGAAGGATGAACTTCAGAAGTACCGCGCAATTGACGCTTACGCTTAGTTGTCATTTTGGTCAAGATGTGACTTTTATGGGCGCTTTTACGTTTATAACCGGAACCGGTCTTTTTAAAACGTTTGGCTGCCCCGCTGTGTACTTTAGCTTTTGGCATCGTTAGATACTCCGCATTTCGGAACCGTGATTTAAATATAATATATCCAAATCGTAGAACGCCTAATTATTTAGCCGATTCTAAGGTTCTAAAGTTAATAAAAACAAAAAAAGATAACGGCCCTTTTCTCTTTCTACTGCGACAATACACACGGAATGTCATGTCATTTCACAGCGGTGAAAGCAAAAATAGTGAGCTCGCGTTACTACTTTTTCTTACTTCTTGGGGCGATAACCATAGTCAGTTGACGACCTTCCATCTTTGGAAACTGCTCCACAGCACCAAGCTCTTCGAGGTCTTTCTCGATGCGCTTGAGCAACTGCATACCAATTTCCTGGTGGGCCATTTCACGACCGCGATAACGAAGTGTTACCTTGGCTTTATCCCCATGTTCAAGGAAACGTACCAGGTTGCGTAGTTTTACCTGGTAATCCCCCTCTTCCGTCCCAGGACGAAATTTCATTTCCTTAACCTGTGTTCGAACCTGCTTCTTCTTCTGAGCAGCAACTTGCTTCTTTGCTTCAAACACATGTTTGCCGTAGTCCATGATTTTACAGACTATCGGATCGGAATCTGATATTTGCACCAAATCAAGTGTCGCTTCAGCTGCCGCTGCACGAGCTTCTTCGATAGGTACCACACCTACTTGTGAGCCATCGGCTCCTATTAGGCGAACTTCTTTAGCTTCGATTTCATCGTTAATCGTCGCGCGTTTACTTTTGCCTTTTTGCTTAATTGTTATCTCTCCGTTAGTTTTTCTCAGAACGAGCACGACCGCGACAAGCAACGTCATCGATGAGGAGTTGTTCAAATGCCGGTATCGACATTGAACCGAGGTCCTCACCGCTACGCGCGCGTACGGCCACTGTCTGAGTTTCTACTTCCTTATCACCAATTACCAAAAGATAAGGAACCTTCTGAATAGTATGCTCGCGAATTTTAAAGCCGATCTTCTCGTTTCTCAAGTCCGCATCGACCCGAAAGCCACTATTTTTTAACGATTCTTGCACTTTTTTCACAAAAGGTGCCTGTTTGTCCGTAATATTGGCCAAAACTGCCTGAGTCGGCGCAAGCCACGTTGGAAACGCGCCTTCATATTGCTCGATCAATATTCCAATAAAACGCTCAAAAGATCCTAAGATTGCTCGATGTAACATCACCGGAGCTTGTCTTGAACCGTCTTCTGCAACGTATTGCGCATCGAGTCTTTCAGGGGTAGAAAAGTCAACTTGTATGGTGCCCAATTGCCAGACCCGGCCAATACAATCTTTCAACGAAAACTCAATTTTCGGGCCGTAAAAAGCCCCTTCTCCCGGTAGTTCTTCCCAAGGTAAACCTTTCGCATCCATAGCCTGAGCCAATGCCTGCTCTGATTTATCCCATATAGCGTCGCTACCAACCCGCTTTGCAGGACGAGTCGACAAACGGTAAATAACCTCGCTGAAGCCAAAGTCCTCATAAACCGAATGTAGAAAATCGATAAAATCTGATACTTCCGACTGAATCTGCTCTTCTGTGACAAATATATGAGCATCATCTTGAACAAAACCACGGACGCGCATAATTCCATGTAGCGATCCCGACGGCTCGTTTCGATGGCAGGAACCAAACTCAGCTAGCTTTAAAGGCAAGTCTCGATAACTCTTCAGGCCCTGATTGAAAACCTGTACATGACACGGGCAATTCATCGGTTTTAATGCAAAATCTCGATCGTCCGTTTTCAAGCTAAACATATCGTCGCTAAATTTTTCTGCGTGCCCGGACTTCTCCCACAGACTGAAATCAACCAGTTGCGGCGTTTTGATTTCCTGATAGTCATTCAGCGTTTGTTGCTGACGCATATAACTTTCTATAGTGGTATAAATACTCCAGCCTTTAGGGTGCCAAAAGACCATTCCAGGAGCTTCTTCCTGCATATGAAACAAGTCGTACTTTTTTCCTAACTTACGGTGATCGCGCTTTTCAGCTTCTTCCAATCGGTGTAGATAGGCTTTTAGATCTTTCTTGTTTGACCATGCGGTGCCATATAGCCTCTGCAGCATTTCGTTGCTGGAGTCGCCGCGCCAATAGGCTCCGGCAACTTTCATCAGTTTAAAGGCTTTCAGTTTGCCCGTAGAAGGAACGTGAGGACCGCGACACAAATCCATCCATGGCCCTTGCTTGTATATCGATATATCTTCCGAAGCAGGCAAATCCTCAATGATTTGAACCTTGTAATTTTCTCCCATATCGCGAAACAGCTTAATCGCTTGCTCTCGATCCATGACGACACGCTCGATAGGCAAGTCATCTTTGGTGATTTCCAGCATCCGCTTTTCAATTTTTTGCAAGTCCTCAGGCGTGAACTTATGGCCTGTTGCAAAATCGTAGAAGTACCCGTCTTCAATGACCGGACCTATGGTCACCTGGACGCCGGGAAATAATTCCTGGACAGCCATTGCCATTAAATGGGCAGTAGAGTGCCTAACGAGGTCCAGACCTTCGTCATCGCGTTCTGTAATAATCGCGAGATCCGTATCTTGCTCAATGAGATAGGAAGTATCGACTATTTGACTGTTTATTTTTCCAGCAAGGGCAGCTTTAGCTAAACCGGGACCTATATCCATTGCAACATCGGCAATAGTGACTGAATTTTCGAAAGAGCGCTGGCTCCCATCGGGAAGAGTTATAACTGGCATTATTGGTTCCTATTTCAGTGGTGCACCCTACCAAAGCGCACATGAATACAAATGTGTTTCTTTAAGGCGAAAAATGAAAATATCATGACTGTATAGCGTACGCCACTCCGAAAATTACCGGCGCACTGCAATGACAAACTACAGCCGTACAAAATTCCGGCAGGCATCCTAACACAAACGTTTACAGGAACACCACAAATTGGCAACTTTTAGGGGGAAAAATTGTTATTTTTTATAGACTTGAAACAAAGCCAATGAAGCTAAGGACGTATCAATGATGTCGCTTTGGGGGGGCTGGCTTTGCGCATTTCATTTTCGTCTCCGATCACTTCTGGCTCAGACGATGCGACCACTGGAATCTCACTATCAACACTTTCTTCTTTTACCAAGTTTTCATAACTAGCCGCAAGCAACTTGGCCTCTGCATCCCCATCTTTCATAAATTTCATAGCAGCCAAAATGTCTAACCCCATCGCCGAAAGCTGAACTTGAAGCAGCTTTCTTATAGACGCAGACTCCCAGCCTTCGTTAATGGCTTGCTTAATCCCTTTCCCCAAATGTACCGCTTTGGTATTTGGATTAATCTCTCCCTCGAGAGACTCAACGAGCACGTCTCCCAGATGCCAATCGCGAGAAAGAGCAATAGAAACATCATTAAAATCCATACCACTGAGTTTTTTCAGCGTCTTTTCCGGCGAATCAAAAGCTGACTCACGGAGATCGAGGTACTCCTTCGACTTAGGTATAGGGCTGCACCAAAAAACCAACTCACCGATGTTCTGCAGAAGCGCCGCAATAAATACTTCCTCTGCATTTCCGCCCGCTTTGTTGGCTACATTTCTCGAATGCACGGCATTTTCAAAACTCTGAACAATACACAACAGCAATTCCGGATGGTTTGGCATTTCCTTCAAAACGCTGTCAAGAATAGCCGTAGAGATACAGATCGCGCGCAAACCACCAAAACCAATGCGCACAATCGCCTGCACGAGAGCACTTTCGCTCACTGTTACCGCGGAGGGGTTGTGCTGGACACTATTAGCAATGGTAAGCACCCGAGTCGTCAACGCGACATCGGTAAGGATAATATCTGCAAGCTGTCTAGTGCTGGTGCTGTCTTTGTTAATAATGTCATTGATAGCACGCAAGGAACCTGACATTGCACGCAACTCGGTGCTCAGCAGCAGCTGTCGCCAAGTTTTCTGATTCTTATTTCGGTCACGAGTCATTGGCGTACATCTTAGTTAAAGTCAAGTAGCGAGAAAACAGAATACTACATCCAGAGACTTATTCAAAAAAGGGTGCGTCGGCCGCTCGGGTTCAACGGGCGTGTCAGTCCCTATATTAGATTACTCGGCGTGCGCTGTGCGTCATGAGTAAAGTAGTTAATGGTGCACAGAACAACCGAAACGCTAGACAACGCTCTTCGTCTAATACCCAAACGTAGCGTTTATCTCCACTAAGGCATCAATCAATGCCTGCATTTCTTCATTTGTACCTATGCTAATTCGCAAAAATTGATCAATGCGCGCGTCAGAAAAATAACGTACCAAAATCTTTCGATCTCGTAGATGCGTAAACAATGTCGAGGCTTTCACTTTTGTCGGCTTAGCGAAAATGAAATTGGCGGAAGAAGGCAAAATCTCAAACCCTAACTTATTGAGCTGATCAACAGTCCAGTCGCGTGTATCGATAATTTTTTGACAACAGCTGTCGAAATACTCAACGTCCTCCATCGCAGTAACGGCGGCAACTTCCGCCACTCGGTCGAGCGGGTATGAGTTAAAGGAGTTTTTAACGCGGTCGAGCCCACAAATCAAATCCTCACTACCCACCGCAAAACCGACTCGCATACCTGCCAATGACCGAGATTTTGAAAACGTTTGCACCACCAATAAATTGGGATAACGGTCCAGTAGCGCAATTGCACTATGATTAATACCTCGACTATTGCCGTTGGCCATAAAATCGATATAGGCCTCATCGACAATCACCACACTGCCAGCATTGTCGATCAATAACTGCTCAATCGCATCCAGACCCACCCCAATTCCCGTTGGCGCGTTGGGATTTGGAAATATAATGCCGCCGTTAGCTCGTTTGTAATCTTCAAAATCAATGGTGAAATCGTCTGCCAACGGAATTTTTACAGACTCGATACCATATAGATTGCAATACACCGGATAAAAACTGTAGCTTATGTCCGGAAATAGCAAAGGCTCAGATTGTTTGAAAAACGTCATAAACGCCAACGCCAGAACCTCGTCCGAGCCATTACCCACAAAAACATTCTTTTCTTTGACCGAGTAGTTGCTTGCAATGGCCCTTTTAAGCGACCTGGAATTCGGATCGGGGTAAAGACGCAATAAGTCCACTAGATCTTGTGACAAAGCCGCCATTACTTTAGGCGATGGAGGATAGGGGTTCTCGTTGGTATTGAGCTTAATTAAACCGGGAATCGTCGGCTGCTCCCCGGGTACATAGGGGTCGAGGCGGTCGACAAAACTACTCCAATACCTCGATTGGCTTGCCGTCGTCTCGCCGTTGGCCGCAAGGGGTGACTGAGATGAACTAGCGGCAGATAAATTTTTCGATGATGACATAAAATCCCAACTATTTTTCAGAAGCAACGGCGCGAGTATACCTCAAGAGTTTATCGGACTTAACGACCTATCGCCAATTACATAAAAAAACAAAACCGTATTTTGAGCCGAGGCCATTTCTGCCAATTTTCGACTTAAAAATCAGTAAACACCTTAATCGTTTAGATAAAATTCGGTTCAATAACACTGATTCAGCTTCCATTAAGTTTCAAAAAGCCATAATTGCGCCAATTAAAGCTCTCACAACTATCTTTCATTTTCGGTGTGAAATCTTGAAAAAAGTGCATTAGCGAAATTGAATACACCACAGGCCTCGAGACAAAGGAACGAAAACATGAATCTTCTCATGCGAACACTATCTATTTTCGCCATCGTAACATTTGCTACACAGAGCTTCGCAGCCAAGCCTTTGAGCATCAGATTTATCGAGGATGTCGTTGCTGGGGAGAGTATTTATTCTCACTATATCGTTATTTGTTCCAACGACAAAAAAAGAGATATCTCTTCATGGAACAATCGACGTTCCTGGTGTGAGGGCAAGGGCTCCAAGACTCGCTGCAAAAAAAAGCAATTGAAAACAGCGAAAAATGTATGCAAAAAGAAATGATCCCGACAAATACAAAACGTCCAAACTGAACCAAGACGCCCGGACCGGATTCCTTGAAAAACTTCACTACTCTTTACATCTAGCTGCTAAACTCCGCTAATCGCAGCTCCATTTAACCCAGTTCCTTTTAATCAAGTTCATATGGAACTCCAAGAAAAACATAACGACATTTTTATGAGATTACTAATTGTTGAAGACGAGCAGTATTTGCGCGAGCAACTACACAAAGCACTAACGAAGGGCGGCTTCGCTGTCGACTGTGCCTCCGACGGCCAGGAAGGCCTCTTCATGGGCCTTGAGCATGACTACGATCTGGCTATTATTGACTTGGGGCTCCCAAGAGTCTCTGGTATTGAAATTATTCGACAGTTGCGGGAGCGGCAAAAGAAATTCCCCGTTTTAATACTGACCGCTAGAGGCGACTGGCAAGACAAAGTTGAAGGTCTTGAAGCTGGTGCCGACGACTATGTCGTCAAACCATTTCAGCTGGAAGAAGTGATTGCACGGATTAACGCGCTACTGCGCAGAAGTGCAGGAAACGCCAGCTCGCGCCTGCAATTTGGCCCCCTGACACTAGACACCAGCGCCAAAAGCGCTTCGATAAACGAGACGACAATGATCTTAACTCGCTATGAATATAACACTCTCGAATATTTGGCACACAACGTTGGGAAAGTGGTTTCAAAAACACAGTTGACGGAGCACCTTTACGATCAGGATTTTGATCGCGACAGCAATGTTATTGAAGTCTTTATTGGCCGACTG
Organism: Oceanicoccus sp.; assembly: GCA_047623245.1. Classification (GTDB taxonomy): domain Bacteria; phylum Pseudomonadota; class Gammaproteobacteria; order Pseudomonadales; family Dasaniaceae; genus Oceanicoccus. The sequence goes on from JBLHNZ010000145.1 coordinate 8,250, forward strand.
AGAAAAAAAATTGACCCGGACGGCAACCTCGCTCCGATAGCAACGGTTCGCGGACAAGGTTATCGGTTTGACCTAAAACCTTCACAGAAAGAGAGCTAGGGAGCCTCTAGATGCTAAACTCTCTGTTTAGTCGGTTGCTGCTGGCAAGCTTACTTCTGCTAAGCGTATTCTTTAGTATGATCTATTTTGCTATTAACCAAACCTATCTGACGAACACAATTTCATCAAAAAAAGATCAGCTGCTTTTACAAAATTATGTATTGCTCTCCGCCGCGTCGATTGAAAACGA
>JBLHNZ010000146.1:0-8484 GCA_047623245.1 Oceanicoccus sp.
CGTAAAGATGAGATATTTTGGTCTGCTAGGCTTAGAATTCGGTGTCTCGTCATCGGAAAACCTGGTTAAATGTCATTGCTTTGTATGCTCATCTTCTGCCTTTATGTTGTGAGGATAGTGGTACATAAGCTAGTGCCAGCGAGATATAAAAAGACAGTTCGCATACCATTTTGGACTTCAGAATAATAGTGAGTTATAAAATCGTCGTTCACGTCGTCGGCTTATGGATCTTGGCGAACGCATCGGCGGTACTGACAGGAATGGTTTTCCACTTTGTGCGTTGACTGTATATAATACGATACGTATTGTAAGCTTTCAATTTAGGTTATCAAGACAGTATTGACTCATGACGGTTAACTCAGAAGAAAATGACCTCTTTTTGCAAGAAATGGGAGATATTACACCTATTCGTCTGGAAAAAAGGGTGGCGAACAGACGTCATAATCCGTCCGATTTAATATCAGAGGCAAGACGGAAAAATGCAATTCAAGACGTTGAAAAGGATGAAAATCATCTGGTTGGTGATCACGTTGAATTATTGGATCCCTACTACACCCTTGAGTTTAAGCGTTCAGGCGTCCAGAACGGCGTATTTCGAAAGCTAAAACAAGGTAAGTATCCGCAGGACGCTAGGCTAGATTTGCATCGTTTGAGCGTCGAGAGTGCAAGGAAAGAGGTTTACAGCTTCATAAAAACGGCCATGGCATACGATGTTCGTTCGCTTATCATTATCCATGGGAACGGCAGCCACGGTACGTCCGAATCAGCCATTCTGAAGAGTTATGTTCATAAGTGGTTGCCCGATATGGAAGAGGTTCAGGCGTATTGCAGTGCGCAAAAACATCACGGCGGTGTCGGTGCTGTTTATGTGTTGTTAAAGAAAAGTGAGAACAAAAAACAGCAAAACAGAGAAAAGATAAGTCGCGGACGAATAGATCTTTGAGTTCTTTTTTTAGCTTATATAGAGCTTGGTTGTCTAGATTTACAGCGACTTGAGTAAGAATGTACACCTCAAGTCGTCTTTCCTGCTTCTTTAGTCATCTACTGAATAATTGAGGGCTTTTTTGCCGGGGCAAAACGACTGTCAGCACTCTTGTAAATGGACTCGAAATGCTTAATCGTGTCTATTTATAACACGTCCACAGGCAATTTTTCTGAGTCATTTCGCGCCATTGGCTTCCATGATGTTTTGGTATGCGGTCGAGTTTCGGTGTTCTTTTATTATCGATAACGCCGTTTCGCCTTGTGGATTCGTCGAGTTTATATCGCGCTTCTCTGCGGTAAAGAAGCCAATAAACTCTTCAAAGTTTTCGAGACGCATCGACTGATAGGCTTTCATCAATACATGAAAATCTTTCTCGATATTGTCTACCGTTTTCACTTCCAGGAAATCTTTTACTCGCTCGATGGTCCATACTTCGTCGAGAACTTTCTCTTTATCTTTTTTAAGTGCCATGTATTTACCCTTTTACTTTGCTGTTTTGGTTCTAATAACTACAGTAGTTGTCCGGCGTGTGAGCCAGCGCGGTAAGCTTGATTAGCCGTCTAATTTTTCCAGTAGTAACGTGTTTACCATGCCAGGGTTCGCTTGTCCTTTTGAGGCCTTCATTATTTGTCCGACAAAAAAACCTAACATTTTTTTTCGTTTGTCAGGCTCTGCTTTACGATAATTGTCGACCTGATTCTGATTGCTTGCTATTACGTCTGCAACCAGAGTTTCGAGAGCACCGCTATCGGATACTTGCTTCAATCCTTTGTTTTCTATAATGGTATCCGCGTCGCCTTCGCCGTTCCACATGGCATCAAATACCTGTTTGGCTATCTTGCCTGAAATAGTGTTGTCGGTAATGCGGATTATCAAGCCAGCTAGGTCTTCTGCGCTAATGGGACTTTCGTTGATGTTCTTTACTGTGCTTTCGGCTGCATTAATTTTCGCAGAAACATCACCGATTATCCAATTTGCTGCAAGCTTTGCATTGTTACAGGTATTTGTAACCGTTTCAAAGTAAGTGGCCATATGTCGGTCGCCACTGAGGATGTTAGCGTCGTAATCAGATAAGCCGTAGGTTTCGGTGAATCTGGTCTGGCGTGCATCGGGTAGTTCTGGCAAAGTAGTCGCGATTGTTTCAATGTATTTATCGTCTATTTCGACCGGTAGTAAGTCAGGACAGGGAAAATAACGATAATCATTAGCTTCTTCTTTGCTGCGCATCGATCGAGCGGTTCTGGTATCCGCATTATACAGACGCGTCTCCTGAGCAATTTGGCCGCCATCTTCAAGAATATCAATTTGGCGTTCTACTTCCATGGCTATGGCTTCCTCCATGAATTTATAGGAATTCAGGTTTTTTGTCTCTGTACGTGTGCCGTACTCTTCCTGGCCTTTTAGTCTGACCGAAACGTTGACGTCAAAGCGCATTGACCCCTGTGACATTTCACCGTCTGAAATTCCCAGAGACGTTACAATAGCGTGAATTTTCCTGGCGAAAGCAACCGCTTCCTCCGAGCTTCTCATGTCGGGTTCAGACACAATCTCAATAAGAGGGGTGCCAGCACGATTTAGGTCGATCCCGGAAAAACCTTGATTCATGCTGCCAAGTCCCTCGTGCAACGATTTACCTGCATCCTCTTCAAGATGTGCGTGATGAATACGGATCTGTTTATGTTCACCATTGGTTAATTGGACCTCAACAATTCCAGGTCCAACAATAGGCTCATCCATTTGCGTGGTTTGATAACCTTTGGGCAAATCTGGGTAAAAATAGTTTTTGCGGTCAAATATCGATCGTTTATTAATTGGAGACTTTATAGCCAATCCAAACATAATGGCGTAGCGTAATGCCCGCTCATTCAGTACCGGCAGGGTGCCGGGCATTGCGAGGTCCACTGCGTTTGCTTGCGTATTGGGTTCGGAGCCAAAAGTGGTGCTGCTGGTCGAAAATATTTTGCTCTTGGTGGAGAGCTGAACGTGAATTTCAAGGCCTATGACGGTTTCCCATTCCATGATTTATGCCTCCTTTTCGATGGGTTGTGTTGACGGCAGCGTAGGGCGCTGTTTGTGCCAGTCAGTGGCTTGTTGAAAACGATGGGCAACGTTAAGCAGTTTGGCTTCAGAGAAATAATTTCCTATAAGTTGGAGTCCTGCAGGTTTTTCATTGGCAAAACCGGCGGGAATTGACATGCCAGGAAGCCCTGCAAGGTTTGTCGATATGGTGTAAATGTCTTCAAGATACATAGAAACTGGATCATTCGATTTTTCGCCCAGTTTGAAGGCGGGGTTGGGCACGGTTGGGCCCATGATCACATCGACTTCTTTAAACGCTGCAACAAAATCATTTTTTATCAGGCGGCGAATCTGTTGTGCCTTTTTATAGTAGGCGTCGTAGAATCCAGCGGACAACGCATAGCTGCCTACCAGAATACGTCTTTTTACCTCGTCGCCAAACCCTTCTTCGCGAGTTCGTGTATATAAATCGAACAAGTCTTTTGGGTTTTCACAGCGATACCCGTAACGTACGCCGTCAAAACGAGAGAGATTGGCGGAAGCCTCTGAGGGGGCAATGATGTAATAGCAGGGAATCGCCAGCTCAGTATTGGGTAGGGAAATTTCCTTAACAATTGCGCCAAGTGCTTGGTATTCTTTTATTGCTATTTCTACCGCTTGCTCGATTTCCGGTGCTAAGCCTTCACCTAAAAATTCTCGGGGAAGGCCGATAGTTAATCCTTCTATGCTGTCGTTGAGTGTGCTGCGGTAGTCAGGTACGTCTTGCTGCATACTGGTAGAATCTTTTTCATCGAAGCCTGCCATCGCGCCCAGCATAAGGGCTGCATCTTCGGCAGTCCGAGTCATCGGGCCACCTTGATCCAGGCTAGAGGCGAAAGCGATCATCCCGTAGCGGGATACACGGCCGTAGGTCGGTTTTAGCCCCGTTATACCACAGAGTGCAGCTGGCTGGCGAATAGATCCTCCTGTATCGGTTCCGGTGGCGGCCGGAGCCAAAAGAGCGGCAACCGCAGCGGCACTTCCACCCGAAGAACCCCCAGGTACACAATTGATATCCCAAGGGTTTTTAACGGCGCCATAAAAACTGCTTTCATTGGATGAGCCCATGGCAAATTCATCCATATTGGTTTTGCCGAGAATGACTGAACCCGCTCTGTTGAACTTCTCAATAACGGTGGCATTATAAGGAGGAACGAAAGTATCTAGCATTTTAGATCCACAACTGGTCTTAACGCCTTTTGTACAAAATATATCCTTATGCGCTAGCGGTATGCCGCATAATGGGTTCTGCTCACCTTTGCTAATACGATCGTCGGCAGCTTTCGCCTGACGCAGCGCTAATTCAGGTGTAACAGTGATGAAACTGTTGTAAATGTTGTCCAGATTTTTAATTCTTTCCAAATAATGTTGAGTGAGCTCAATGCTGGAGAATTCTTTCGTAGCCAGACCATTACTCAGTTCGGTCAGGGATTTGTTATGCATGAAATGGTATTCCTGTTGATTGAAATGCTGGGTATAAGTGATGCTAATGACGGTTACACCAAAGCTTGAATTAACGAAGTGGTTACTGTCTATTCGATAACTTTAGGAACGAGGTAGAGGCCGCTGTCGGCATTGGGAGCAATTGCCTGAAAACTTTCTCGTTGATTGTTTTCAATAACGTCATCCGCACGGAGACGTTGGGTTGCATCCAGAGGGTTTGCCATCGGTTCAACGCCACTCGTATCTACCGCTTGCATTTTATCAACCATTTTGAGGATATCATTCAGGCGACTAACGACTTCCGGTACTTCTTTTTCATCGATACGGATTCTTGCCAAAACGGCTATTTTCTCAATATCGGATCGTTCTACTGACATTAAATGCTCCATTGCGTGCAATTTTAAGATTAAAGGTGACGTCAGGCGTTGCGCAATAATACGCTGTATCTTCATGAAGCTCTATGAACAGAAACATTAAATTTTGTTGCCGGATCTAGCACGAACATTCCTATCGGAGGGCTTCGCCTCATAGTGCAAGAGCAAGAGGTTGACTACTTGCATCACTTCAGGCGTATTTTCGTTGGCAATACGGCTTCAGTTGACAGTTGTTACGTAGTTTAAACCGTCAATAAGTTATTATAAACGTTAAACTTAACACATTTCTGCCTTGCTCTGAATCCCTCTGGTTGTTAGAGTGGGAAAATTTGGTGAAAGGTGAACATTTTGAAACAATTACTGGCTATCCATGGGCACAATCGAGCCTTTTCTGTCCGATCATGTAAGGTGACGCAAGTAAATGTTTAAGAGAATAAGAGGTATTTTTTCCAATGATTTGTCTATCGATCTTGGTACAGCAAACACTTTAATTTATGTTCGCGGCGAGGGTATAGTTTTAGATGAGCCGTCGGTAGTCGCGATACGAGTTCATAATGGACAAAAAACCATTGAAGCAGTAGGCAAAGATGCAAAACGAATGCTCGGGCGAACCCCTGGCAACATTACGGCAATAAGGCCGATGAAAGATGGTGTTATAGCCGATTTCCAAGTCACCGAAAAGATGCTGCAGCACTTCATTTCAAAAGTTCACCAGAATAGCTTTATTCGTCCGAGCCCTAGAGTATTAATATGCGTTCCTTGTAAATCCACTCAGGTCGAGCGACGAGCCATCAGGGAGTCGGCGCTCAGTGCTGGCGCGCGCGAGGTTCGTTTGATTGAAGAGCCCATGGCTGCGGCGATTGGTGCTGGACTGTCAGTGGAAGAAGCCACAGGTTCAATGGTTGTGGATATCGGCGGGGGAACCACAGAAATCGCCATAATCTCATTGAATGGCGTGGTCTATTCTGATTCAGTGCGTTTAGGTGGAGATCGTTTTGACGAAGCTATCGTCTCACACGTCCGTCGCAAATATGGTAGTTTGATTGGCGATGCCACTGCAGAGCGTATCAAGCAAGAAATTGGTTGTGCTCACCCCGACAGTGCAACCTGTGAAATTGATGTGCGTGGTCGGAATTTGGCCGAAGGTGTTCCGCGCAGTTTCACCTTGAACAGTGACGAAATTTTGGAAGCTTTACATGAGCCCTTGATGGGAATTGTACAAGCAGTAAAAAGAGCATTGGAGCAAGCACCTCCAGAGCTAGCCGCCGATATCGCTGAAACAGGAATAGTATTAACCGGCGGCGGAGCCATGTTGAGAGATATTGACCGATTGATTTCCGATGAGACTGGCTTGCCGGTACTTGTTGCTGAAGATCCGCTAACATGCGTTGCTCGTGGCGGGGGTAAGGCCTTGGAAATAATGGATCGCCGAAATTTAGACTTATTATCGGCGGAATAGACAAAATTTGTAATTTCCGGAATGGACTCCGGTTGACATAAGACTCACATCTAATGAATATTGCCTCTGGCGGAATCTATAAATTGGCATGTAGTTATAATCAATCTGTAGAATTAGCTTCCTCGTGTGGGCATTCGGGCTCTTGCCGTCTGATTGTTGGTCTTACCAACAAGAGGTGTTCCCATTAAGCCCCTTTTTGTAAAGGGACCTTCTATCGGTGCTCGGTTACTGGTGTTGAGTATTCTTACACTGACGTTGATTTTTGTAGGGCAACGTTATCAGTGGCTGGATGATGTGGAATCCAAGCTTTCCGTTGTAGCGACACCATTCTATTGGGCTGCGGATATTCCGGTTCGCCTTCTTGGATGGGGTTCCGAGGTAACACGTTCCCGGAAGTCGCTACTAAGCGAAAATGAGCAATTGCAGGCCGAAACGTTACTCCTCCAAGGAAAGGTTCAGAAACTTGCCTCATTGGAAGCTGAAAATGTGCGCCTGCGCGAATTGCTAAATTCCTCGGCGTTGGTTGATGACAGTGTTTTGGTGGCAGAGTTAATTAGTGTTTCTCCGAGTCCGCTGCACCACCAAATTGTTGTTAACAAGGGAACGTCTGATGGCCTTTACGTTGGGCAGCCCGTGATCGACTCGCTCGGTTTAATGGGACAGATTATAGAAGTGGGTCCTTTATCAAGTCGTGCCTTACTGATTACCGATGCAAGTCATGCTTTGCCAGTGCAAATTAACCGAAATGGGGTTCGCAGTATTGCAGAAGGCGTTGGCTTGTTCCATGAAATGCAACTTCGACATGTAGCCGCGACGACCGACATTAGAGTCGGAGACTTACTGGTTAGCTCGGGATTGGGGCAGCGTTTTCCTGTTGGATACCCGGTAGCAGTTGTCACTGAGGTAACGGTAGATCCAGGGCTTTCGTTTGCGACGGTAAAGGCTGCTCCGAAAGCGGCCTTAAATCGTAGCCGTTATGTATTATTGGTATTTACCAATAGCGAACCACAAAAATGACGTTGTCAATGAACGGACGGCTGGTTATTGGGTTGACCTTAGTCGCAGCACTATGGGTAAGTATCGTACCTCTGCCGCTCTGGGCACAGTGGGGGCGGCCAGACTTGGTTACCATTGTCGTATTGTATTGGATTATGGCACTTCCGGAAAGAATGGGTATCGTATTTGGATGGACGGTAGGCTTGGTTCAAGATATCGTCGAAGGAAGTGTTTTAGGGCAGCATGCTTTTGCACTGGCGATACTGTCCTATCTGGCTTTAATTCTATACCAGCGTTTGCGCATGTTCACGCCCGTGCAGCAAGCTTGGGTGATATTTATATTTACGGCTCTTAATCAACTGCTGTGTCATTGGGTGCAAACGTTGGTCGGTGCTGTTCCATTCAATTTGCTTTTTATGTTGCCCGCAGTAATTAGTGCACTCTTATGGCCTTTTGCGTCGGTATTTTTGCGAGATTTGCGTCGTAGCTACTTTATTACATAAGCTTGAATAGATAAAATTTTGAGTGTTAACAGTACAGGGGGTTTTCAAAGAGCTACCATGATAATCGCTGCCGAAAATAATCGACTCTACCTTGCCTCCCAATCGCCACGCCGCGCGGAATTACTTCAACAAATTTCTGTCGAATTCTCATGTATATCGTGTTCGGTTGACGAAACCCCTTCGATTAATGAGGTTCCTGAAAATTATGTTTCTCGGTTAGCGGTTGCAAAAGCCCGGGCGGGTTGGCAGCAAATGAAAAGGGATCGCTTACCGCGTCTTCCGGTTCTGGGCGCTGACACGACGGTTGTTCTCAATGGCCAGATTCTCGGTAAACCAGTAGATAGAGACGATGGATTGTCAATTCTGCAGGCATTATCGGGTACTACGCATAAAGTAATGACGGGTGTATGTTTGTATTATGGCTCTGATGAAGTAGCGCTGATCGACGAATCATCGGTTCAGCCGGGCGAGATCGTGTTATCGAAAGTGAACGTCACAAAAGTGACCTTTCATTCCATGACTGATTCTGAAATTGAATCCTATTGGGATACCGGAGAACCACTGGGAAAAGCAGGAGCCTACGCAATTCAAGGATTGGCAGCGATTTTTATTGACCGTATAGAAGGTAGCTATTCTTCGGTGGTAGGATTGCCATTGTCCACCAGT
>JBLHNZ010000147.1:0-8445 GCA_047623245.1 Oceanicoccus sp.
GTCGGGTTTTACGGTTAACTTCCCCCATGCGATGAGTGAACAAGCCACACATATAGCCTATATGATTCGGCAAGCTTTAGATAAAGACATTAAGACTCTTGAGGTTTCAGGCGAAGCAGAAGAGTCATGGGTTCAAGAGGTTATTAGTCTGGCTCGGTTTAGCGAGGCATTTCAAGCTCAGTGCACGCCTGGGTACTATAACAATGAAGGTAAACCGGATCCTGCCAGCGTGCGAAATGGTCCGTACGGCGGAGGTTCGGACGCCTATTTTGAACGGTTGGCACAATGGCGGGAAGAAGGGACTATGGCGGGTATGACGGTTACTCTTTAGAACACTTCAACTGACTCGCGCCGGGGTTCATTGACCGGCGCGGGCTAACGTCTTTTTCTCGCTGGTACAGAAAAGTTCCCGTTAATACTTTGGGCCAATTGCCGTCGATGACTCAATCGGTAATTTGATACCCACGTTAAATCTAGTAGCTCATTAGAGGCAGTTCATGAAACTGTGTTGGGTAAATATCCAGTTTTTCTCTTCGAAATTCGCCAGATACCATTCACAACTCATTTCGATCGATTGATCTGAATACTCTGATTGCCACACGACCGTTAAAGCGACATTACTCTGATTAATTTGCTGCGCTTGTATGCTGATTATTTTTGATGTCTGCCAGCCTTTGTCTTTTACCATTGCAATAAGATTCTCGAGAGTAGAGGGTATTTGCCACTGTGTTAGTCGGTTCTGATCTCGCATAAAACCCGATGCATGATAGAATTTTCTCAGCTTTTCCAATTGCAATGTCTTGTGGCTTTTCCAAAGGGGAGCATAGCTATTCTTAAACCAGCTTTTTGCAGACAACGGTTCTTGAATGGTCGCAGATCCCGCAATACTCTCGAAGGTCGAAAAAACTGATAGGGATATAAAAACCCCCATCACGAATGGTTTTCTGATCATCTTTGTATTCATTCAGAGGCTCGACGATTGTTGCTTAGCTAGATAATAAGCTTGCTGCTTTTGTTTGGTTGTTAAGCTCTTTCCGTCAGGAGACCAGCCAGGCGGCATAAACAGGAGGCCGATTTTGTTCATCAGTCCTGGGGTTTTGATAATGTCGAAGGCCAAAGCAATCCAGCCGTGAAAGCTGACTTTTATCGGGTTAAACGTATTGAGTTGTTCCGGAATACCGAATTTAACTATTTCGTTCTCCTCTTCAAAACTACCAAAAAGTCGGTCAAAGATAATGAATGTACCTCCGTAATTTTTGTCGAGGTATTGAATGTTGCAACCATGATGCACTCGATGGTGAGAGGGCGTACTGAACCAAAATTCAAACAAACCATGCAATTTATCTATTTTACGCGTGTGTAACCAATACATATAAATAAGGTTCACCTCGATAGCCGCCAAGGTCATGAGCGGGTCAAAGCCGAATAGAACCATGGGCGCGTAAAAAAATGGTTCCATTATTGGTTCGGCGAAAGATTGACGTAAAGCGGTGCCGGCCAGGTTATATTCTTCGCTGGAATGATGGTTGACGTGCGCGGCCCAGCCTATTCGTACCTCGTGAATGAAACGATGTAGCCAATAAAAGCAAAAATCTGAAACGATATAGGCCAGAGGAAATAGCCACCACTGAGTTCCGAAATCAAACACTGAATATTGAGCTGCAAGCAACAATACAACGAGTGTCACACTTTTCATTAGCAGTTTTGTGCCGAGATAAAAGCCGCCCATAGTCATACTACAGAGAGAGTCTTTCAATTTGTAGTGTCCACTTTTTTGAATAAGATCCAGACTGACTTCAATAAAAGCCAGAGAAAGATAAATTATTACCGCTACGCTCGAAATATTAATGGCTAGTTCTGTCCACATAATTCAATCCTAAAGTTTAGGTGTAAAAAAGCTGTTTGCATTCTTGCTCGCAGGCATGTTTATTTGCGCTGTTACGATTACGTTTTCGTTCGCCTGAAACAATGATTCACTTGAATGGGTTACGGTCTTAAGTATTGTTGTGATGAGATGTGGCTATGATGCAACAAAAATGGAGGCATAATAAGGTGATACCTGCCCTTAAAAGGATCATCTTTGACCAGTGGCTAACTGACAGCAGTCGTTAAGGTAGAGGGGTGGGGGAAGTGATTTGTTTTTGGACGTTTTGCCGATACTGTTTAGGTGACACTCCGGTCCGGGATTTAAATGCCCTGCGAAAATTGGTGACCTCGCTATAACCGAGTAACTCACTGATGTCTTGAACAGAAAGGTCCATTTTTTCCAGAAATATTTTGGCCTGATCGACCTTCGTTTCCGCGATTAAGCGAATAAAGCTTGTGCCGAGTTCCTCAAGCTTGCGGCGCAACGCACGGCTATTAATGCCCACTTGTGTGGCGGCGTCTTCTAACTTGGGAAATTCCTGGGGTAGGCTGGTTAACCAGGATTTGAGTTGCAGAACAATGGCATCCTTCTGCCGCAAGGTGTCCAGCGCGTTTTGGCATAAGCGGCTACAACTCTGGAACGAGTTGGCGTTGGCGTAGGCCGCAGCTACGGTTAGTAGTTGCGAATTGACCCAGCATTCATTTCTATCTTCGTTAAAACTGACAGGACAGCCAAAAAAATGCCGATAGCGGTCGCTGTAACTGGGCTCCGGATAAGAAAAGGAAATTCGCTCAAATATCGGATGGCTCTCCGGTCGGTGGTGCAGCACTTCTCTTATGTAGTAAACAAAGGCTGCGAATTGTTCTTCGACAATATATCGATGTAGCTGTGGTTCGAGCGGAGGAGTACTGACCTGTATTGCGAGTTTCTTTCCCAGCTCTTTACATTGGATGTGAGAAAGAGTGCCTCCTATATGGGCATAAAGTACGCCAACCTGGATCGCTTGTCGCAAGCTTGGGGCACTGAGCATAGTTAATCCCAGTATACCGAGGTCACCAAAATTTGACGAATCGCCAATAGTTAAGCCGATCGCGGGGTCGCTGAAGTGTTTTTGCAGGTTCGCTGAAAATTGCAATTGCTGAGTTGTAGTAAGGTAGTCAGACGCCTCCAGTTTTTGATTAAATTGTCCAGCTAGAAGGCTATTTTTTACCGCTTCCGTGAGCTCCATGTTATCGAGTAAATCAGGGCTGTTAAGGCCCTTTTTATCCGACAATCTCAATCCCGGCAGGCATATTGCCGGGTTTGCCATATAGTGTTCCGTCATCAAGTTTGCAGCTTGTCAATTTAAGGTGAAGGGTCTGTCGTATTTACACTGGAGTCTAATGCGTGTCTTCCCAATTGCCAATTAAACGTGTAAAAATACCGATGAATTAGTTTATGGCTATTTTCTGCTACTGATTAGAATCTCGACTGCAGCTGCGGTTTTCAGGGCACTGTAATAAAAATGTAGCGGCCGTTGAATTGGCGAGTTTCTACGCCAATAATTCCATGCCAATAGATGTACAATAAAAACCAGACAATAAATGCCATCCAAAGGCCTGAGGCAGTATAAAAGATTATGCTTAAACGCGGCCTCTACAAACGAGAATTTTGAGAAATGAATGATTATGTATAAGTCGTGGGCCGTACTTTTTTGCTGCTTTTTTCTCAGCGCTTGTGGAGGGCAGTTAAAAAGCACTAGCTCTTCACCGTTGAACGGAGAAAATTCTGAGTCTGAAGGATTGGCGCGTCCGCTTTACGAAAGAATGTCTTTCGTCACTAAAGCCGGCACTGAGCGCAAATGGCTACTGCGTTTACCCAAGGACTATTCAGAGATCTCATGTGCCGACGTTATATTCAGTTTTCATGGATCAGGTTCTTCGGCGTCCGCTCAATTTCGGTATGCAGATTTTACCAAAATAGCTGACCAGCAAGGCGTCATTCTTGTCATGCCCGATGCAAACAAGGTCTATATTGATCAGAAGCACCCGCTGGCCAGTTATTGGGATCATGCCTGGGAAGCGAATTTACGAAGAAGAGATTACGATATCGATTTTGTATTAGAGCTCGTTGATCACGTCAAGCGCGAATACTGTACCAAAGCGTTTTTTGCGACCGGTATGTCTTCCGGGGGAGACATGGTATCGGCTCTGGCGTGTTTAACAGACACGCCATTTTTATCGTTTGCTCCGGTTACCCGTCGATATTATGACACCAAAGAGTGCTCAAATGCAGGCCCGCGTCCTACTCTCTCCTTCCAAGGTGACATGGATTTCATCGTGCCGATAAATGGGTCTGATGCACCGTGGTTTGATCCTCCGACGGCGCAGGTCATGCAAAACTGGGCGGAGCACAATGGTTGTGAAGGAGAGCCTTCTGAGGAGCGTGTCAGTAATGAAGTGCGGAAAATTTTCTGGGATAATTGCAATGCTGCAACTCAGTGGTACCTTATAGAAGGAGGTGGTCATACCTGGCCAGGCGGTTTACCGATGAAACAGCTGGGTCATACCACGATCGACATATCGGCCAGTGATTTAATATGGGACTTCTTTAGCCAGTCTTCCACTGTTCGATGACTCGTTAGTCAGCCGTTTTTTGCCTTTAGTGAGCGGCGTTTATATCTGAAATTATAGGGGTGGTTTTATCCGAGGAAGCAACACTGTCGGTGTTCTTGAAATTCTAGAAATAGCATAAAAAAATACTTTCGGTGGCGAAGAGGGTTTTACAGAAATAAAACCCTCGGTACAGAATGTAAAAAATCCAAACTCGCTGGAACTAGTAGATCGCGCTATTTCACCCCAAATAATCGTCGACGGGTTTTCCATAACAACACAATTGCCGCGATTGTTAATACCAGTCCAATAAGAGCCCTGCCAGCGGCCTTCAATCCCATCCTAATATACGGGCCGCGATCAACTTCTGTGCCATTGTCGAGCCGATCGGGTAGATGCCCGAGTGAAGATTCGAATGTCTCAGATAACAGGGTAAGCTCTTTTACTTTTTCGGGGAGCTCGTTAGCTAGGTTTGTTTTTTCACCGGGATCGTCCGTCAGGTTGAACAGTTGTACTCCATGGTTTGGAATAACCCCCGGCAATATCCAATTGAGTTTCAGTGGTGTTTTTGCATAGGGGAATTTGACCTTCCAATCTCCTTGTCGAAAGGCTTCTAAGTCTCCATTACTGTAATAAGCAAAACTGCGTCCAGTCGATAATTCGTTCTCCAGTAACAGAGGTGAGATATCCTGGCCGTCCAATATGACGTTGTCGGGTATATCAGCTCCAGCCAATTTGGCGAAGGTGGGAAGCCAGTCCATCATAGTTGCAATGCCAGAATACTCACGAGGCTGGGTAATGCCCTTCGGCCAATACGCTATGGTAGGAACACGCTGGCCTCCTTCATAAGTTGTGCCTTTTCCCTCACGTAGGTTACCATTGTCACCGCCTTCGTCCCCCATGAGTGTCCATCCGCCGTTATCGCTGGAAAAAATCAACAGTGTGTTTTCCTCTAAGCCTTGAGCCGCTAAAGTTTCTCGAATCCGGCCCACACTCCAATCGAGTTCGTTAATGACGTCTCCATAGGCCCCGTTGGTTTTACTGTGGAATTGTTCGGACGAAAATATGGGTACGTGAGGCATGCTATAAGCTAAATAGAGGAAAAACGGCGTGTCTGATTTCTGGCGTTTTATAATGTCTACAGCTCGTTCCGTAAATGTTTTGGTCAGTAATGTTTGGTCTATCGTCGCTATGCTGGCTTTATTACCTTCCAAATAGTACAAGCCGGCCATGTCATTCGAGTAGGGCACACCAAAATATTCAGAAAATCCTTGTTGGAGAGGCAGAAACTCTTGGCGGTGCCCGAGATGCCACTTGCCCACCATAGCGGTGTAATAGCCTTTGTCACGTAATACCTCTGCAATAGTTATTTCATTGCTAGGCATTCCCGTCCAGCTCTCGGGAAAAAAAACCTCGTGTATTCCCTGACGAATAGGGTAACGGCCTGTTAACAGTGCTGCTCGCGATGGACTACAGACGGGAGATGCCGAGTAGAAGCTGGTAAATTTTACACCTGATTTTGCTAAAGAATCGATATTGGGTGTGTGCTTGACCGCAGGGTTAAAGCTACCTATGTCTCCATAGCCTAAATCGTCGGCAAACAAGAAAACGATGTTGGGTTGTTCGCTTGCATTGATGATGGGTACACTGCATAACAATGCAAGCGCGAGGCAGTTTCTAATTAACATAGTTGCTCCAGAGGGCATGCGTAAACTTATTAGTTTTTATGTGCGCATAGTGTACACATTATGCGTTTTAGAGTGCTTACTGTAAAGTATGCCAATTCCAACTAGTAATTGTGTTATGACCCAGACCGATAAACGACCCAAAAATCGAATTAATACCGAAGCTCATATACTGAAAATAGTCGACTTTCTCGTGGCAAATGAGGGTGCCAAAGCAGTAACAATGAGCCGTGTCGTTAAAGAGGCTGGAGTCGCCAGAACCTTGTTGTATCGTTATTTTAATAATCTCGACGGCTTGCTATTAGCTTATGGAATGAGCCGAAATCTGTGGCCTGAAATTGGGGAAATTATAGGGCTTTCAGTGGATGAATTTATTGAGCTTGATCGCTCTGAAAAACTCGAAAAAATACTGAGTGGTTGGTCTTTTGCTTTGCGGCAGCGCCCACAAACATTAGCGATTCTTGCTTGGTCTTTAAGTGAAAAAAATGCCCTTACCGATCTAATGGAAACGCAGTTAAACCTGTTGGGAAAAGAGTGTCGTAGTTTGCTGCGAGAAGGACGCGAGCCTATAGAAGAAAGCGATACCCTTTACGATTTCGACGCGACTTGGGTAATTATCAGTGCCGCTAAGACATTTCTAGAGCTCCGGGGGCAAACTCAACAACGGTTTGGCGGTATGAGTATTCAAACAAAGAAAAACAAACAGCGCATCAATGACGGATTCGACTATATTTTTAAGGCCATTAGCTATTATCAGAACCGGCCCTACTAAATCGCGAATCGATGGTTTCACGAGGCAAACAAAGCTGGAAACACAAACCCAAAAAACATATTTTCGGTGAGCCAGCGTTTTTCGCTTATGACTCTCCTATCTATTTTCAAGAAGAGCCTAGTCTGCCACAAATCGCTTTAGGCGACTGCGGAGTTGTTTGTTTTCTTCGCGTACTTGTTCTAGTTCATCTATTAAGCTAATTGCTAAAGCGATACCTGACCAGTCGATACCGAAGTCTCTGTGTAATCTACAGGCTTTTTTCGTTACCGTTATCATGTTGGTGTCAAAGGTCCAGTTTTCCGGCGTATCTCCATCTGGGTCGACAATTCCCTGTTCGATAATTTCGAAAATTGTTTCCGGAGGCAATTGTATTGAGTCGCAAAATTCCTCGAAACTGACATATTGATAAGTTTGGTATGTCATTGGTGTTTACTCCATTCCTGTCTTGGGTCAAAGGCGGCTTTGCTAGCAAGCTCCTCCCAATGTTGTTTCACATCTTCGTTGACTGTTTCTGGCATGACAACTTTTAGGACAGCAAAAAGATCTCCGATGCCAGTTTTCCTAAGTAGACCTTTGCCTTTTACTCTCAGTCGTTGTCCGGTTTGACTATTAGCAGGAATAGACATATTTATTTTACCAGAAAGTGTCGGAACCTGAATTTTGGTTCCTAGCGCTGCTTCCCATGGTGCTAATGGCACCGTTATTGTTAGGTTGTGTCCCTCGACGTCAAAAAGTGGGTGGGGGACCAAACAAATTCGTAAATAGAGATCGCCGCTAGGCGCGTCACCAATGCCCGGGTTACCCTGTCCTTGCAAACGAATACGTTCTCCGTCGCGAACACCCGCTGGAATTTTTACATTGAGCGTTTTATTCACTTCTGTGATTCGGCCGTCGGTTTCGTAGTGGGGCAGGTGATAAGAAATTGTTTTGGATTCATCCGACAATGTATCTTCAAGGAAAATGGGTAATTCCGTTTCTATATCTTGCCCTTTTCGACCGGACGGCCCATGAGACGAAAATCCTTGTTGCCCTGCATTACCAAAAATTGATGAGAAAAAATCAGAAAATCCTTCTTGAAAATGACCATCATCTCGATCTGCAGACGATTGCGAAGATGTCCAGCCCGGCGGAGGCTGAAATTGTTGTCCACCGCTACCGTATTGTCGAATCTGGTCGTACTCGTCGCGTTTATTGCTATTTTTTAGAACTTCGAAGGCTTCGTTTACCTCCTTGAACTTTTCCTCTGCTTCATTGTGATCACTCACATCAGGATGGTATTTTCTGGCCAATTTACGATACGCGGTTTTGATCGCTTTCCCGTCGGCATCAGGATTTACGCCCAATATTTCATAGTAGTCTTTAAATTCCATGCCTCACCTGTTGTAACGGCTGTTGCAATTAGTATTTGTTGTAAAAAAAGAAAAATTTTGTCTTAGCGTTCGCTCATTCTAGTCGATATCCTATCGATTTCTTTGCGACAAGTCATAGTTGGCAATACTAATGCTACTAGATAGGATAGTCTTTAACCTC
>JBLHNZ010000148.1:0-8438 GCA_047623245.1 Oceanicoccus sp.
TGATGAGACTGAATTGTCAGTCATTGCAGACGAAAAGATCAGAACTTTCCAATCTGATGCAGCCCGCGAAGCTGGTATTTTCCATCACTTGATTACATTACCTACTTACCACACAGCAGCGCTGTCAACAGACAACCTTGCTAAAGAGTACTTTGGTGACCAAGGTATGTTGGGTTATGTTGCAGGTGTTCAGCGTAAGGAAATTCGTCAAGGTATTGCGTGTGTTAAGCACCAAAACATGGCTGGATCTGACATGGGTGACGATCACAAAGAATACTTTGCTGGTGAAGCAGCTCTGAAGGCTTCTGGCAAAGACAACACTATGAATCAGTTCGGCTAAATGGATTCATAACAATCAATACCTTCGGGTATTAAAAGGCGGCTTCGGCCGCCTTTTTTCGTTTTCAGTTATTGTAGGTGTTGAGAAGAATAGGCTATTCGGCCTTTCGTTTGCGTGTTGAAGAGGGTTGGTTGCCAAAAGGTAAAAATGGAGCACGGATGCTCCTTTGTTGTCAGTTCCTTTGTTTCCGGTTCCTTATGCGCAGGTCCGTCGCGTTTAGAGAATCATTGGGAAGGCCTTCTTGGCCTGTTTTCTAATATTGCGTGGCGTCTAGTCCAAAGAGCGATCTATTTAGAATCTTAATATTTCAGCCAATGTGTAAGCCATGTATGATATCCCCTTTTACTACTTTTAGATGATTGTGTTTAAGCTGCAGTATCGATTTACAAGTGATTGACTACAGAGCAAAAGAATAACGCTCAAAAATATTACGCGTTTTTTTACTTTTTAAATATGACCGGCCCTATTGTGGCGCGGAATAGATGGATGGAAAAAATGACAATTTCAACGCCCGATTTATGTGATGAGTTTGGTGATACTGTGCAAGTCGCAGAGCCTATTTTTAAGCATTATGGAGGAGTCTGCCAATTTGGCGGTCAGGTCGTTACGGTAAAGTGTTTTGAAGATAACTCCCGGGTCGGAGAGATGGTTCGCACGCCTGGCGATAATAAGGTCCTCGTGGTAGACGGGGGTGCGTCACCAAGGCGGTCTCTGCTGGGAGACCAGTTAGTTGCTCACGCCTGTAAAAATAACTGGCAAGGGATTATCATCTACGGCTATCTTCGCGATGTCGAAGAAATAGAGATTATGCAGATGGGGGTTATGGCTTTGGGGGCTATACCTCGTAAAACGGAAAAGCTGGGTGAGGGTAAAGTGAATGTTCCGTTGGCAATGGCCGGCCTACAGATCAACCCCGGTGATTTCATTTACGCTGATGGTACTGGCGTAATAGTGTCAAGTGTGCCTCTGCTTAAGTAGTTTTTGGGCTAAAAAGTGACTCCGTTTCATGTGAGTGCAAAAAGGATTGATTGCGATCGTGAAGCTCTGGTTTAAACGTCTGTATCGAGATATCGCATGGGAATGAGTAATGCTTCGCGGCTTGCGAAAATTATTCTGAATGGTTTTGACGCCTTTTTTGGCGATTTTCAAAACGTAACGCTGGGGGGGCAGGCTCGTTTCGAGAATGCCGACTGGCTGCTCGTTCACGCAGTGATGAGTAAGCGGTTGGAAATGTATAAGAAAAAAATAAGCGCAGTCGCAGCCTATGCCGACGAAAGTGTTGGGGCGCTGTTACTAGATCGATCGCTGTGGCGAGATGCCAAGATAGACTATGCAAGTTTGGTAAAAGCTCATAGTAACTTCGAAATTGCGCAAACTTTTTTCAATTCTGTTTATTGTTATGTATTCAGGCATGAAAAAATTCGCGATATTCACGCTTTCGTATTTGAGCCAGATCTACGGCCCAAAAAGCTGAATGACAGTCTTATTTTCACGGAATACCGCGTTGGTGAAACAATATTTTCCTCTGTGCAAGACATCCTTCTCGATACCCAATTTAATATTCCGTTCGAAGATCTGAATCGAGATGTTGCCAGGGTTGTCGATCGAGTTCAGTCGATATTTCAGTCGAAGAATAGAGGTGAGTCGCCCAATAGAATCGAGGTTTTAAACTCGTTTTTTTATCGAAATAAGGCAGCGTACTTAGTTGGGCGGATCGTTTTGGCCGATGGGTATTTGCCTTTTGTTCTACCTTTTCTAAACAATGAGGCGGGAGGCGTTTGCGTCGACACCGTGCTGTTTTCTGCCGATGAAGTCAGTAAATTATTCAGTTTTACCCGCAGCTACTTTATGGTTGATGTGTCTGTTCCTTCTCAATATGTCGATTTTCTTCATACTATTATTCCGCATAAAGAGTTGTTTGAGCTTTACAGTGCCATAGGGTTTGGAAAGCACGGAAAAACGGTATTTTATCGCAGTGCAGTAGCCCATACCATCAATTCTAATGATCAGTACATGACCGCGCCAGGGATCAAAGGCATGGTTATGATGGTCTTTACCTTGCCGTCGTACGATTATGTTTACAAAGTCATAAAGGACCGTTTTACACCTCCAAAGGATATGACCCGTGCAGAGGTAAAGAGCAAGTACAAGCTAGTAAAACGTTGGGATCGGGCCGGGCGTATGGCCGAAACTCAGGAGTTCAATAATTTGGCGTTTGATCGCCGGCGTTTTCCGGAGGAGTTGCTTCAAGATTTAAGAAAAGAAGTACCGTCTTTGCTGGAAGAAAAGGGCAATGCTCTGATTCTAAAGCATGTGTATGTTGAGCGGCGCATGACACCTCTAAATTTGTATTTGAAAGATGCATCTGATGAGCAGATATTGAACGTTATGGAAGAGTACGGTAATGCCATTAAGCAGCTCGCTGGAGCCAATATTTTCCCCGGCGATATGCTTTTAAAGAACTTCGGTGTTACTCGCCACGATCGAGTTGTGTTTTACGACTACGACGAAATTACGCCACTTCTCGACTGCAATTTTCGGATAATTCCAAAAGCTGTGACCGAGGAGCAGGAAATGGCGGGTCAGCCTTGGTACGACGTAAAGCCTAACGACATATTTCCAGAAGAGTTCAGTCTCTTTTTTACCGGGAATCAGCGGGCGAGAAAAGCGTTTGATCTGCTTCATGGTGATCTGTACGAGGTTGAATTCTGGAAAAATCTGCAAAAAGAAATATTGGGGGGTGCATTTCAAGACGTATTTCCATATCGTCAAAAATGGCGGTTTTAGGTCTTTCTCGATAGTTGAAATCTGTCTTTCGTCGATGTTAAAAAATGAGAAAGTGGTTTGTATAACGATCAGTCGATTGGTCGAAATTGTGACAGCGGTGGAAATCTGGGCGAGGTTAAGTGTCGAAATGTAACGATAGGGGTGTTTTGATGGTTTAGGCTTGTCTTTTATATGGACATAAAGGTCAAGTTTGCGTAAAATACGCGCCTAGATTTAACTGGTTGATGCCGGTGACGAGAATTGACAAAAAAGCGAGATGAGGAGTTTCTTCATCTCGCTTTTTTGCAGATTAACGGATGCTTAGTATGCTTTAAAAAGCGCTAAGTTCTGTGAGTTGGGGGTGTGCTTTCGACAGATAGTGCATCCTGATAAAACGTCGAAAAATCAATTCTTTTGTTTAGTTACCGCAGCAACGCGGATCACCCATCTGTATGATATCTAGGAGGTTTGTTTGACGGTACCAGCCATACTTGCCCTTGAAAACGGAAGTATTTTCAAAGGAATAGCGATCGGTGCCACAGGGCATTCCGTCGGTGAAGTTGTTTTTAATACAGCGATGACCGGTTATCAGGAAATTATCACCGATCCCTCCTACGCAAAACAAATTATTACTCTGACTTATCCTCACATCGGAAATACCGGGACTAACGCTGAAGACGATGAAGCGGAGCATGTGTGGTCTGCGGGTTTGGTTATTCGTGACCTGCCGTTACTGGCGAGTAATTTTCGAAGTGAAGAAAATCTTCAGGATTATCTAAAGCGTCGTAATATATTGGGTATCGCTGAAATTGATACTCGCCGCTTGACCCGAATTTTGCGTGATAAAGGTGCGCAAAATGGCTGTCTAATGTCCGGAGATGATATCGACGAAGGGCGGGCCTTGGCGTTAGCAAAGGGTTTTGCCGGATTAAAAGGTATGGATTTAGCGAAGGTCGTCAGTACCGAAAAATCCTATACTTGGCAGCAGGGCTCCTGGGCTTTGCCTAGCGATAAAATGACAGGCGATAGTTACCGCAATTATTCAGACGACGAATGCAAATATCATGTCGTCGCTTATGACTTCGGCGTTAAACGGAATATATTGAGAATGTTGGTTGATCGCGGTTGTAAGCTGACAGTGGTTCCAGCAGAAACCTCAGCGGAAGCCGTTTTGGCTTTAAAGCCTGATGGCGTGTTCCTTTCCAACGGGCCGGGCGATCCGGAGCCCTGTACATACGCTGTTGAGGCTATACAAAAAATTCTGGAAACAGATATACCGGTATTCGGGATTTGTTTAGGACATCAGCTATTGGCTTTGGCTTCTGGAGCAAAAACCATAAAAATGAAGTTTGGGCATCACGGTGCAAACCATCCAGTGAAAAATCTTGCCGATGGTACTGTCTTGATAACAAGCCAAAATCACGGTTTTGCCGCTGATGAGTCGACGCTGCCTGACAATTTGACGGTCACTCATAAATCCTTGTTTGATGGGTCGTTACAGGGTGTTCATCGAACAGACAAGCCCGCTTTTAGTTTTCAGGGACATCCTGAAGCCAGTCCCGGCCCACACGATGCAGCGCCGTTGTTTGATCATTTTATTGACTTGATTAAGGCTCGGTTGAGCTAGTCCTGGAAATACTGATGATGCAAAGATCATGTTTAGTTGTGTAGCGCGTCTAAACTTGGTCGATTGTCAGTGACAACCTATAAAGATAATGTTCGGTGGCCAATGTTTACCGGTCCACCGAAAATGACACTATTACATTTGAGTTAATTCTTCATGCCAAAAAGAACTGATATAAAATCTATTCTAATCCTCGGTGCAGGACCTATCGTCATTGGTCAGGCTTGTGAGTTCGATTATTCCGGAGCTCAGGCCTGTAAAGCATTACGTGAAGAGGGTTTTCGCGTCATTCTGGTTAATTCAAATCCTGCAACCATTATGACCGATCCGGACATGGCCGATGCAACGTATATAGAACCCGTAGAATGGAAAACGGTTGCCAGTATTATTGCAAAGGAAAAGCCCGACGCGGTATTGCCCACGATGGGAGGACAGACAGCTTTGAATTGCGCGCTCGATCTGGATAGACACGGAGTCTTGGCTGAGCATGGCGTGGAGATGATCGGAGCGACCAAAGAATCTATCGATATGGCAGAAGATAGAGATCTGTTCGATAAGGCAATGAAACGTATCGGTCTAGATACGCCGCGTTCGGCGATTGCCCACAGTATTGAAGAAGCCCTTCAGGTACAGGGGCAGTTGGGTTTTCCATCGATTATTCGGCCTTCATTTACAATGGGCGGCTCCGGTGGTGGCATTGCATATAACAAAGAAGAGTTTATCGAAATCTGTGAACGCGGTTTAGATTTATCGCCGACCAAAGAGCTGCTTATTGACGAGTCGCTGATAGGTTGGAAAGAATATGAGATGGAAGTTGTTCGAGACAAAAATGATAACTGTATCATTGTTTGTTCTATCGAAAATTTTGATCCAATGGGTGTTCATACTGGAGATTCAATAACAGTAGCGCCGGCACAAACGCTTACCGATAAAGAATACCAAATCATGCGCGACGCTTCTTTGGCGGTTCTGCGTGAGATTGGCGTGGAGACGGGTGGTTCAAACGTTCAGTTTGGTCAATGTCCGGACTCGGGTCGTCTGGTTATTATTGAAATGAATCCTCGGGTTAGTCGTTCTTCCGCATTGGCATCAAAAGCGACAGGTTTTCCTATTGCCCGAATAGCGGCAAAACTGGCGGTCGGTTATACCTTGGACGAGTTGCAAAACGATATTACCGGAGGCTCTACTCCAGCTTCCTTTGAGCCATCAATTGATTATGTTGTAACAAAAGTCCCCCGTTTTACTTTCGAAAAATTTCCAGAAGCCGATAGCCGTTTGCACACTCAAATGAAGTCGGTGGGTGAAGTTATGGCTATCGGTCGTACGTTTCAAGAATCTATACAAAAAGCTTTGCGTGGCCTGGAAGTGGGTTCTTCAGGGTTTGATAATAAAGTGTCTCTCGAAGAAAGCGATGTGATAGATCTCTTAATTGGCGAGTTGACCAATCCGGGGCCCGAAAGAATATGGTATGTCGCAGACGCTTTTCGTGCCGGCATGAGCATTGACGAGGTGTTTGAGTACTCGAAAATCGACCGTTGGTTCTTGGTTCAAATTGAAGATATTGTCAAAATTGAGGGAGATGTAACGAAAAAATCATTGTCATCAATACCCGCAGATTACATGTATCGATTAAAGCAAAAAGGCTTTGCCGATAGTCGTTTGGCAACTTTGCTCGGCGAGACTGAGAAAGCTGTTCGCGATTACCGGTGGTCGCAAAATGTACGTCCTGTTTATAAAAGAGTTGATACGTGTGCGGCGGAATTCTCTACAAGCACGGCTTACATGTACTCTACTTATGAAGAAGAATGTGAAGCGCAGGTGACTAACAGAGACAAAATTCTCGTATTAGGTGGTGGGCCAAACCGGATCGGGCAGGGCATTGAGTTTGACTATTGCTGTGTCCATGCAGCATTGGCTATGCGTGAAGATGGTTATGAAACCATCATGGTAAACTGCAACCCTGAAACCGTCTCGACCGACTATGATACTTCCGATCGTTTGTATTTTGAGCCAGTAACGCTCGAAGACGTGCTTGAAATAGTGGATAAAGAAAAACCAAAGGGTGTGATTGTACAATTTGGCGGGCAGACACCATTAAAACTTGCCAGAGATTTAGAGGCGGCAGGGGTACCTATTATTGGAACGACCCCAGAGGCCATCGACCGCGCGGAAGATCGTGAGCGCTTCCAGAAAATGATTCAAAAGCTCGGGTTGAAGCAGCCCCCAAACACAACAGTAAGATCTACCGAAGAAGCCGTAGACGCTGCCGCAGCTATTGGTTATCCACTGGTCGTTAGGCCCTCATACGTGTTGGGTGGTCGTGCCATGGAAATTGTTTACGATGAGGATGAGTTACTTCGTTACATGAAAGATGCCGTACAGGCGTCCAATGAATCGCCAGTGTTATTGGACCACTTTCTAAATGCCGCTGTTGAAATGGATGTCGATGCAGTGTCGGACGGCAAGGAGGTCGTCATTGGTGCGATCATGCAGCATATTGAGCAGGCTGGCATTCACTCTGGTGATTCTGCCTGTTCTTTGCCGCCTTATTCTATCAGCGCGGAATTGCAAGACGAGATGCGCGAACAGGTCAAAGCGATGGCTATCGAATTGGGCGTGTGTGGCTTAATGAATGTCCAGTTAGCTGAGCAAGATGGCGAGATATATGTCATTGAAGTGAATCCTCGTGCATCGCGGACTGTACCTTTTGTTTCAAAATGCATTGGCACGTCGCTTGCAAAAATAGCAGCCCGATGTATGGCCGGGACCTCTCTTGCCGACCAAGGTTTTACGCAAGAACGTATTCCTCCGTACTTTTGTGTTAAGGAAGCTGTATTTCCGTTTAATAAATTTCCTTCCGTCGATCCTATTCTTGGGCCGGAAATGAAATCCACCGGTGAAGTTATGGGCTTGGGCGATAGTTTTGCTGAAGCTTACTCTAAAGCGCAGCTCGGCGCAGGCGATAAGCTGCCCAGATCGGGGAAGGCTTTTATTAGTGTCAGAAACGCCGATAAAAAAGGCGTTTCAGCCGTGGCGAAAAAGCTTGTTGAATTAGGTTTCGAGCTAATGGCGACCAGAGGAACTCACAAAGTTCTTACCGAAGCGGGTCTGGTAGTGGAGCTCGTCAAGAAAGTACAAGAAGGTCGGCCGCACATTGTTGATGTGTTAAAAAATGATGGTATACACTTAATCGTTAATACGACAGAAGGCCGGAAATCGATAGCTGCCTCGGCGTCGATACGACGCACAGCGTTGGCGAAAAAAGTTTTTTGTACGACTACATTGGCGGGAGCCGATGCGGTGTGCGAAGCTATACGCAGCGGTAGCGATAAAAGTCCACAAGTCCGCCGACTGCAGGACGCCCATAGGAGAATTTCTGCATGAGCATAAGTAGAGTGCCAATGACTGTAGCCGGTGAAGCTGCAATGAGAAAAGAGCTTAACCAGTTAAAAAGCGTGGATCGACCGCGGATTGTGCAAGCAATTGCCGAGGCGAGGGAGCATGGCGACTTAAAAGAAAACGCTGAATATCACGCTGCAAGAGAACAACAAGGATTTTGTGAGGGGCGTGTTAAGGAAATTGAAGGCAAGCTTTCCGACAGCGTCGTCATTGATATTTCTACAATTCCCCCCAGCGACAAAGTTATTTTCGGTGTCACGGTTACCATTATCAATTGCGAAACCGAAGAGGCAGTGACTTATAAGATCG
>JBLHNZ010000149.1:0-8428 GCA_047623245.1 Oceanicoccus sp.
TATGTTCTTTCAGGCGCAAAAAAAAAGCCCGATAAATCAATGATCTACAGGGCTTTCTCGATCAATATGGCTCCGAATGTTGGGATCGACCCAACGACCCATTGATTAACAGTTAATCGGTCTACGTATTTGCGTTGGAGGAGAACCGGCAAGGACAGGAACCGGCAAGGACAGGCACTAGCGAAAGAGAGGGTAGGAGGAACCGGCAAGGACAGGCACTAGCGAAAGAGAGGGTCAATAAACCTGATCACGGTTGCCAATATTAATTAGAATGATCTCTTCGTTCTGAATCTCCAGTACCAGCACTATCCGGTAGCTCATATTGATGGAGATTGAGGATAAGTCTTTCAAGCGACCTTCAAGACCATGCCGCCTCAACGATGGATGAAAAGGGTCTAGCTCTAACAGCTGGAGTGTTTTCATGTATTGAATGTGTATCTCCGGATGCTTACGTAAGAATTTTTTGGCACGCCTAATATAGCTATCAGGATATATCAGTGTGTACGGCATTAACCAAGCACTCGTTTCATATGCTCATCAACACTTTCCGTTTTGTAGTTGCCGCCTGCAATATCACTACGGACTTCCTGGAGTGCGATATCTAATTCGTATTCACGCAGTTTGTTATAGGTATTGAAATCGAGGACAACATACTTGCGTTCGCCACGCACGGTAATCACTGCTTCTCCATCTTCCTGCAGAGCAGACTCGACAACAGATACACCTTTGGTCTTAGATCGTTTGCTGTGATACATGTCATGAGGGGTGCCTAATAAAGCTGTTAATAATATTATTAATAGTGCTCTATACAATGCGGTATGGCCATCTTCAGGGAATTGTCATGGCTTGGTTTTTTTTCAAATCCGCACTTATTGGGGCGAATTGTGGTTCTATCGGAAGCAACGGGGCCTGAGAGTTTGATGACAAAAGCCGCGCCAAAAGCCGGGACGGGCACCGCAACGCCAAAAGCAAGCCGTATTATCTGTGGCGCGCAGTCAACCAAGGTGGCGAAGTGGTTGATGTATTCCTACAAGCAAAGCGTGATGGGGTTGCTGCAAAGCGTTGTTTCAAACGTTTACTGCGGTCAAACGGGGGAGAGCCTCGGAAGAGTGTGACTGACAAATTGCGGAGACATGGTGTGGCTCATCGGGAGTTGATGCCGTATGTGATTCACTGTACCAAGCAGTATGAGAACAATCGGGCTGAGCACTGACATGAAACAACCAGGGTTCCGGAGGGGGCATGCGAGAATTTAAGTCAGTTCGTAAGGAGCAAAGATTTTAAGTTGCCCATGCAGCTGTTTACAATCTATTCAATCTCGGTCGTCATCTGGTGGGAGCTCAACACTATCGAAATCTCAGGACAAGTCCGTTTGCATAAGGATTAGGGCGGTTGATTAACATTAGGGCGTGGATTGGTGCCGCATGGAGGAGTTAACTTGCCAGAACCTTGAGAACAGTCATTTAATCCTCTATGATCGATCATTGTGTTAAGTGGCAAATTTTAGCGCAGGTTTATCGTCTGTTCTTTAGGCAGCAGGTGAACGAGAAATTATTGAGTTATGAAGTTGTCAAAAATATGGGAGTTTTGAAATGTTGCGACTAGTAGTGAACGGTACATTTATGAATGGCATGCGTGCCGCTAGGCCAATGCTCACACAGAATTTGTCGAGGGCGGGTCAAGTTGCAGGAATAACTTCAACGGGAATTGGGGCGTATCAACTACATAGCGATTGGGATAAATACAAGACACCCGGTGATAAAGGGAGAGCCGCCTTTGCTTTTGGTTTAGGTGCGGCAGCGAATTTGGGCGGGGCAGGTGGACTTATTTCGCCACTTAAATCGTTCGGGCTTGGGACCGCTTCCAGTGCAGCTGGTTTGCTTGCGGCATTTGCATCTAACGATTATGAATTTGTTAGGACTGAAGAACAGTCTACTGCATGGTTTCAAGGTGTTATGAAGCTGGCGCCTTCAGCCATTAGCTTGGTGAGCCAACCATTGGGCGCCACCTTAGCTGTCGCATGTTCGGCACATGACGTAAGCGGCAGTAATGCTCCTGGGGATTTTTGTAGTTTGATCGCTACTTTAGAGCCCGAGTCGTTCAACGGTATAGAATTTCTCGTTATGCCATAATTTAGTTATCGTTTGTTGGAAGCAGGAATGGATTTGGGAATTAGAGGTACCGGAGGGATTGAATTTTAACCAGTCGATACGGTTTTTTGATTAGCTGCTAATCATACCGCTATTATATAGCGCGCCTGTCCCTCACTTTTTCGTTCTTTGCGCCTCATCAAGGTACTGCCAAGTTGACGGTGATATTCCAAAGCATGTGATAATCCAGGCATGAAAAATACAAATATTTACACGGGTTATCACTATCCTGTTCAGATTATTAGCCATGCAGTTTGGCTCAACTATCGTTTCAATCTTAGCTACCGTGATATAGAAAAAATCACTCACTCAATCCCGCCTTCCGAGCAATCCCGATACCCCATCACGCTGCCCAAACTCCTCCCTGCAGTGCACGCACGCAGTGAACCTGGAAGACGCTCGATTAGTAACACTTACAGGGGCAGGCAAAGAGAAACAGTGGGAAAGTTGGCGGTCTTGCAGAAGTAATTTGACTTACCCCAAGACCAATTTACCGGAAGTCATTGGGTCTTCGCATGGGATTACTTTCCCTCAGACACAAAAAAGCCCCGCAAAAAGATGCCCTACAGGGCTTCTTTGATAAAAATGACTCCGAATGTTGGGATCGACCCAACGACCCATTGATTAACAGTCTTCCTGTCCCGCCCCGACCAGTGGTTCATCAGAGCCTTACTCGAAAACTCAAAGATTCAATCTCCAGTAAATCAGACCCTATCTCCAGTAACTCAGGCACGATCTGCTCAGAGTCACCACCTCAGACCAGAAGCCGTACTCCATCACCACTGGCCCAAGAGATTACACGCTGCCACGCAGGAAGAGAACCGCAGGGAACCCCGGAACTAAAGGTTAAATCTGGAAAGATGAGCTCACGCTTTACTTGGAGCAACGATGCTGTCCAGTTGAAATATACTCTTCGCAATATCAATGCCTAATACATTAGTATTCATGACAATTCCAATCTATGTCTAAGAGCCTTCAAATCGTCTGGAAGCTTGCGAGATTGCTAATTTTCAGTGCTGAAGATGGTGGGGATGGTTCATTACATTGATGCTGTCAAAGGAACAGGGTCGAGAAGAATCATTGCTATAAAAGTTTATGAACCTAAGGCGCTTACATCGGGTATGTAGAACTTGGTATAGCAAACTTCATGCTTACTCTATATCGATCTAACAAAACTTCTATTGGGTTTTCTGGCCGAAATTGAACTGTGCTGCGATCCAAGGGTTTCTGAATGGATAGTGTTAGAGATGACACAATAGGCACAGAGATCAATGGTAGGCAGCGAGGAAAGTATTCGCAGGCGGTCTTTAATCCATTGGCGACGGCGTTCGTAGCTGTTATCTGCTGTATGGTCAACACCCCATAAATAAGAACGCCGAAAACAACCGTAAATGAGATGGTAGTGCGGCGTGTCGTCAATACAAAGGAGGATTTTTCTGGGCGGGGTCATGGCAAAATCCTTTTGCTGATGATTGAATCCTATAAAGAGAATAAAATTCTTTAAATGTCAATTGAAGTGTGTGTCCAGGTATAAGAAGCTTCGATCCGAGAATCTCTTAGCGGTTTACCGCCTTCTGTTGCTGCTGCGTCTAAGGAGATACTCGCATATGTTTTTGTCATTATTATAATCAAACGGATTAAACTATTGATGCTCTCCCCGATGGGTAATTATTTCGAGCGAACGTTAAAAATTTTATGTGGATTATCGAGTGCCTGATCGACGTGGTTAATATCCGATGTTGTGACACTCCCGACAGCCGTATTATCAAACGGCGAATGCACAGCAATGGATTGTGATCTCGGAACAACGCCGGGTATTATTGGGCCATATTCTGTGTTCATTGTATGACCTTGCTTGCTTGCGATTGTATTGGGTCGGTGCTAAGAATATTCGCCGTTAAAATTCCTCGCTCATACGCTTTATGTCGTTATTGAGAATCTGATCATTTTCAGAGTAGTCGACTGGCGCGTCGATTACATGCACCCCAGGTGTTGATAAACATTTATCAAGTAGCGCTTTGAGGCCTTCGCTAGATTCAGCGCGATGCCCCTTTGCACCATAGGACTCGGCGTATTTGACGAAGTCGGGGTTGCCGTAATCCAAGCCAAAATTATCGAAATTCATAGTGGCTTGTTTCCACTTAATCATCCCATATGCGTCATCTCTCAGAATTAATACCACCAGGTTGAGATCTAAGCGTACAGCAGTTTCAAGCTCTTGAGAGTTCATCATAAAACCACCGTCACCACATATAGCCATGACTTTGCGATCGGGACATATGAGGCTTGCTGCGATCGCTGAGGGTAAACCGGCGCCCATGGTGGCTAACGCGTTGTCAAGCAGCACGGTATTAGGTTCATGCGCTTTATAGTTTCGAGAGAACCAAATTTTGTAAACGCCGTTGTCTAAACAAATAATACCATCCGACGGCATCGCAGCGCGGACATCGGCCACCAAGCGCTGCGGGTACAGTGGGAATCGAGGGTCATCTATTCCTTCGTTTAAGTCCTCATCGATTCGCGTCTTTACTTTCATAAAGTAGCTGAAGTCCCATGTTTTTTGCGGTTCGATTTTTTCGGAAATTTGCCAAACACTATTGCTGATATCACCGACCACGCCTTGTTGAGGATAGTAAACGGAGTCGATGGAGGCGGTCAGGTAGTTAATATGGATAACTTTGCAGCCATCTTCAGTCATAAAGAATGGGGGCTTTTCGACAACATCGTGACCTATGTTAATGATAAGGTCGGCTGAATCTATGGCCCGATGGAGGAAATCACTGGACGACAAAGAGCTGGTGCCGAGAAATAATGGATCTCGTTCGTCTAAAACTCCCTTGCCCATCTGCGTACTAAAAAATGGAATGCCCGTTTTATCAACAAATTTTTGAAGCATTTTGCTGGTCATTTTTCGATTGGCGCCTGCGCCCAACATTAACAAAGGGTGTTTTGCTTGTTCTATCATTTTTACGGCTGCATCAATCGCGTTCTCTTCTGCTATTGGGCGTCTCCAATTGCTAGCCACAATGAGAGGTGCTTGGGTTTCCTCAGCAGCAATATCTTCAGGTAGTTCTAGATGTGCAGCGCCAGGTCTTTCGTCCTGAGCAAGTCGAAAAGCTTCGCGTATCTTTGAAGGGATATTGTCTGCACCCATAATTTGGTGAGTAAATTTTGTTAAGGGCTTCATCATGCCAACAACATCAACAATTTGAAATTGTCCCTGCTTACTACTTTTAATCGGCTTTTGGCCCGTCAACATAATCATTGGCATGGCACCTAGTTGTGCATAGGCAGCACATGTCACTAGATTGGTCGCTCCGGGCCCTAATGTTGACATGCAGACGCCAGCCTTACCTGTCAGTCGGCCATAGGTGGACGCCATAAAACCTGCGCCTTGCTCATGACGAGTAAGAATTAGTCTAATTGAAGAGTCTTTCATTGAGTTCAGGATATCTAGATTCTCTTCACCGGGGATGCCAAATATATACTCAACACCTTCTGCTTCTAAGGCCCTTATAAATAAATCAGATGCTTTCATTGTCGCTTTCCCTCAATAAGAATAAGAAATCGTCATTTGGCTCGTCAGCTAATGTCGAAGCGTATAGTAGAATTACCTGTCGTCTGTTGTAATAAATACTGTCATCTGAGCTCCGCCAGACCGGAGGTGTGTTCGGCAATGCAATGTACAGGTTGAAAGTTTTCTGCAGTAGACTCTCTCATTTCCTGTATCGCGTTGGCCGGAATGTCGTCTCCCAAAAAACAGCCAGTGACGGGATATTTGTAAATTTCGTCAAAACGTTTTATATCTGTTTGACTTGTACGCCTGAAGATATGAGAACGATTGAGTTGGGTAGTGTGATCGAGGCCAGCGGAAGCAACAATTTCTAATGCTGCCTTTACCGTTTCGCCGTGAAAGCGTGCCACTCTTTCAGCTTTATTCTCTACTACAATACCGGCAGCCAGCCCAGGGTTCTGCGTTGCGACTCCTACCGGGCACTCATTAGTGTTGCACAGTAACGACTGCACGCAACCCAGAGCGAGCATCATCCCTCGAGCGCTATTACAGGCATCGGCCCCTAGCGCAATGTTCTTGACTAGATGAAACCCTGTGAAGACTTTTCCAGCGGCAATTATTTTTATGTCCTTTCTCAATCCAAAACCAATTAAGGTGTCAGCGACAAAGCTGAGTGCTTCTCGTAGTGGCATTCCGACTGAGTTAGAGTATTCGAGTGGAGCGGCCCCTGTGCCTCCTTCGCCCCCATCTACCGTAATAAAATCGGGGGATATTCCAGTTTTAATCATCGCTTTGCAAAGCGCAAAAAACTCACTCTTTCTACCAATGCATAGTTTAAAACCGATGGGCTTACCTGCTGAAAGTTCCCGCAACTGACTGATAAAATCCATCATCTCTACAGGCGATGAAAACGCTGAATGCGTAGGCGGGGAGTCGACTCTCGTGCCGACATTAACTGCCCTTATTTTTGAAATTTCAAGCGTATTTTTTTCAGCGGGTAATATACCTCCATGTCCGGGCTTGGCGCCTTGGGATAATTTTATTTCGATCATTTTTACTGCGTTCTTTGTGGCTATTCCCTTGAAAGTGTCGGGACAGAAATTTCCCTCGTGAGTACGGCAGCCAAAATAACCGGTGCCAATCTGCCAGACTAAATCGCCACCGTGTTCTAAATGATACGGACTCACACTACCTTCGCCGGTATTGTGAGAAAAGCCCCCTAAACTGGCCCCTTTGTTTAATGAGCGAATGGCGTTGTTGCTTAATGCACCAAAGCTCATTGCAGAAATATTAAAAATACTCGCGTTATAAGGCTTAGTGCAATCTGGGCCCCCGATAAGAATTCTTGGGTCGGGGTGTTCCTCTTCAATGTGTTTCGCTGCCATTGAGTGTCCTATCCATTCATAACCCACACGTTGTGTGTCAACCTTTGTTCCATAGGGCGTCGTATCTAAAGAACCTTTTGCTCTTTGATAGATCACCGATCGAAACATTCGATTAATGGGAACACCGTCAGTTTCTGACTCGAAAAAATATTGGCGCAGAAAAGGTCTAATAAATTCCATTAGCCAACGACCGCGGCCTAGTAAAGGAAAGGTGCGCCAAAGCGCATGCTTTGTTTGATGCATATCGTATAGGCCAACGATGACCAACGGAACGATCACAGCAAGTACCCAGATGGCTGGTGGCCACATGATAGAAATCACGCATGTCATTAAAATTGCGACAACAGAAAATACAGCGAATTTTTTTCTCATATTGATTGATACCCTTGTCTTCTTTTTTTTGGCCATTATCAGTTAATGGTTTTAACTAGACGAATCGATAGTGAAATTGTTACAACTAACCTTCAGTATTTGTTACTTCTGCACGTTTTTTTCCTACCATACAGCTTAGCAAAAAAATCAAAGTTGTTACTGATATTTCATGGCGAATGCGCATTTGAGACGGTAAACACTTGTGCCTGTATGGATGTTTTCTGCTTGAAGGACACTAAAAGTTTTTAGGTTCAGGCTATCGAAACTTCTCTCTACTATCAAATATTAGGGTTAGAACTTGAAACGTGAATTTCTTCGAATAACTTAAATTCTCAAAAAATTTCAGTCGTCATCTGGTGGGCGCGAAACACAGTCGAAATCCCAGGGCACGTGTGTTGTCAGAATGGGAAAGGGCAGTTGCTTGATGCTCGAGGTTAGATTCCTCTGATGTCAAAAAGTTAACTTGTCGATACTCTTAAAAAACGTCAACGTTTAAATACGCGACGCCTCGGCTTGTTCTAACAACCAAGTATTAAATGTTTGCACATGAGCCCGCACCGGCTTATTCGATGGTGTCGCCAAAAAAAAGGACTCTGAGGTTGTTGTAGTCTCCGTAAAGGGTGTAATCAGGCGCCCACTGGCAAGCATCTGGCTTGCCAGTGAAGTTCTGCTTAGTGCGATACCATGCCCTAGAGCTGCCATTTCCATCGCCGTCAGCAAGGAGTCGAAATGAATGCCCTGTGAGGGGTCGATATTGTGATAGCCGAGGTTTTTTAGCCAATAGCCCCACCCTTCCTCATAGCCAATAACATGCAGTAAGGTGTAGTCGTTGAGCTTGTTAGCAGAGCTTGGAGTGGCCTGGCCATCTATTAGTTCAGGGCTACAAACTGGTATAAGCTGATCCCAGGTTAAGCGCTCGGTATTAAAATCTTTCCACTTGCCTTTGCCATAGGTAATTTCAATATCGGCTTCTCTATCGGCACCAGCATTCCAAAGGTTACTG
Organism: Oceanicoccus sp.; assembly: GCA_047623245.1. GTDB lineage: Bacteria > Pseudomonadota > Gammaproteobacteria > Pseudomonadales > Dasaniaceae > Oceanicoccus. The sequence goes on from JBLHNZ010000149.1 coordinate 8,425, forward strand.
ATAA
>JBLHNZ010000150.1:0-8419 GCA_047623245.1 Oceanicoccus sp.
CTGATGAGTTGAGAAGGGTCGCCAGTTGATAATCATTAAAGATCAGCGCGCGATTGAAGCCATGCGTATTGCGGGACGGCTGACGGGGCAAGTATTAACAGCGGTAACCGATATTATTAGACCAGGCATTAGTACGGCCGACATCGACGCCTTCTGCGAAGACTACATTATTAATACCTTGGCCGCTCGTCCGGCAAGCAAAGGGCAGTATGGTTATCTTTATAGTGTTAATACCTCGCCGAATCATGTGATCTGTCACGGCATGCCTTCCCCCTCTGAGTTTCTTAAGAAAGGCGATATCGTTAATGTCGACGTTACCGTTGAAAAAGGCGGCTATATTGGCGATAGCAGCAAAATGTTTTGTGTGGGGGCAGTCTCCGACCATGCCCGCCGGTTAGTCGATGTCACTCAGCAAGCTTTGTATAAGTCGATCCGACAAGTAAAGCCAGGGGCAACTCTTGGCGATATTGGGCACGCCATACAACAATTTGCCGAATCTAATCATTACAGCGTAGTGCAGGAATTCTGTGGGCACGGCATAGGGCAAAAAATGCACGAAGATCCACAAGTCTTACATTACGGTCGAGCAGGCACCGGAGTCAAACTATTACCTGGTATGATCTTTACGATAGAGCCCATGCTCAATCAGGGTACTCGTCATATCAAGCAGCACAAGGATGGCTGGACTGTTACCACTAAAGATAAGCGCTTGTCGGCGCAGTGGGAGCACACCATACTTGTCACGGAGTCCGGTTTCGAGATTTTAACACTGCGTGAAGATGAGGAATTTTCTCCCTCGAGATAAAATTTACGGTCGCTCGAAGCAAGCGACTTCTGTTAAAGTTGTGCATACGAAAAACAAAATCTCAACGTTGAGAATCGTTAACCGTTTGATCCGAAAACATGGCTCATTTTAACGTGGCATCCTAATCCCAGACTCCAAAAATATGCATTCGGATTTAGCTCGGTCATTACTTCTTTTCTTGTCTATGGTGAGCTCCTGCTTTGTGGCACACGCCGAAGACGCCGTCTTGCCGTGGACATTAAACGTTTTCTTTGAAAACGATCTCTTTGGACAGTCGGACAGAAACTACACCAATGGTATTCGTTTTTCTTGGATCTCACCGGATATAAGCTCATATGAACGCGATAAAAGACTGCCGTCATGGTTACGCGAAACTAATGATTTTTTGCATTTTTTTCACGATCGAAGCCAATTAAAGCGCTGCTCTCAAGCCCGAGAAGAAAAGAGTGAAGGCGATTGTTTGAGTCGAAACCTCGTTGTCAGTTTTGGGCAGCTTATTTATACCCCCGAAAATGTTGAGGAAGAGTCGTTGATAAAAACCGATAGGCCTTACGCAGGTTATTTATATGCTGGGTTTGCCTATCACACCCGCAGCGATAATAGGCTCGATAGTATCGAATTTGATATTGGATTAGTGGGGCCGGCATCGCTAGCGCGCGAGTCTCAAGACCTCATTCACGATTTACGCGACTTCGACAAGTTTCAGGGTTGGGATAATCAGCTCGACAACGAACTTGGGCTAGGCATGTTATATGAGCGTAAACAGCGAGTTTTTCGGCGATCTTTTGCTCAAGAAAAGGTGCAGCATGATTTTATTAGTCACGCTGGAATTAATTTAGGTACTGTTGCCACGTACATTAACGCAGGGTTTGAGTATCGCATAGGCCGTTACTTGCCCGACGATTTTGGAACGTCCTCGGTAAGACCCGGCGGAGATAGTGCATCTCCAGGTAGACAAGACCCCAGGCTTCGGCGTAACTTTTTGAGCGGAGTCCATTTTTTCATTGCGGCTGACGCGCGGTTGGTAGCTAGAGACATTTTTTTGGATGGTAATACCTTTGAAGATAGTCACAGTGTCAGCAAAAAGCGGGTCGTTGGAGATATCTCGATCGGTATGAACTTTGTCAGTGGCCGGTGGAAATTTTCCTATGCACAAGTCTTTCGTAGCAAAGAGTTTGACAAGCAACCACATTCCCATGAATACGGTTCGATGACTGTATCTTATGTGTTCTAGTTACTGGCAAGAGTATGATGCCACCTTCCCGATACGTGTCGTCGTTTAACACCTTGTGCTGTTGAGCAGCATCCGCTAACACTGGGTTTTGGCAATCATTCTACTGCGGAGTTAAATACCTCGCGAGAAGGGTAGCCATCGGCAATCATTCCCTTAGACAATTGAAATCCACGAATACCGCTACGTGTTCCAGGCCCCAAAATACCATCAGCTTTACCTACGTTGAAACCGAGCTCATTTAGCTTGGTTTGCAATTGTCGCATCTCCGTCACCGTAAAACTTGGCAAATCCGGAAAAGGTTTTGAGAGACGTTTGTAGCCAGCAATACGATCGGCTAAATGTCCAACCGCAATGCCATAATACTCAGAATTATTCCATCGTAATATAATGTCAAAATTGTCATAAACTAAAAACGTTGGGCCCATGTGTCCCGAAGGAATTAGCAGCGAGGACTGTACATCTGAGTGCGCTAGTTCGTGGCCACTTGCGCTTCGTACGCCTTCTTTGGCCCAGAAAGATACGGGCTGGCGACGATCTTTGCCTGCCAGTTGATAATCAAACACTTTGGGTAAGCTAACTTCTCGCCCCCATTTGAATCCCGTTTTCCAACCTAGTTTGACTAAAAAGTTGGCCGCCGAAGCGAGGGCGTCAAGTTCGCTATTCCACAAATCTTTTTTACCATCGTTGTCACCATCTTTCGCATATAACATGTAGGCCGAAGGCATAAACTGAGTGTGCCCCATAGCGCCGGCCCACGAACCCTGCATATCTTCAATGCTAAGATTTTCTCGGTCCATCAACAGTAATGCCTGAACCAGCTCTCCGGCAAAATATTCGCTGCGGCGCTTGTCGCATGCCAGTGTAACCAGTGAGTTAATAGTCGGTATTTTACCCTTATACGAGCCATAATTTGTCTCCAGCCCCCAAAAAGCAATAAGATATGGTGCAGGTACACCATAGGTTGCAGTCAAAGTTGCTAGAAAGTCGGCATGCTTGACCAGCATTTCACGACCCTTAGCGACTCTCCAGTCTGTTACTCTTTTATTGAAATAAGCTGCAAGCGTTTGGACAAACTCAGGCTGGTTTCGATCGTAGGAAATAATTCTTTCGAGAAAGCTGGCTTTACTCAACACTCCTTTCCTGATTTTTTCAGGAACGCCAGCTTCGGCGGCTCTGGTTTGTAAACCTGCAATACATTGCTGAAAAGCTTGATTTTTTGCAGCCTGAGCTTTTTCTGATTCTGCAGCTACGAGACAACAGCTCAAAAACAGGGGAAACAATAATAGACTAGTAAACGATCGTCGCAAGTACACTGGTGTGGCCCACATAAATTTGATGAAGCTACATGCTAAACGACTGCTGAAAAATTGATAGTGATTATCGGTAAAAGAATAAAATTTATCTTGGGAACGGTCTGCGAAAAGCAAATGTCATTGCGCGGCGTCACTCTGTTCAGAGACTGAGTCTCCCAGCTGCTACAATGAATTATAGTCCTTGAGTGCAGAGGTTGTAGCCCACTTTTTAGTGAGTGTTCTCAGTCGTGTGCTCCGGAAACAGAGACAAGTAACTGGCGTTCAAAAGAGTCATAATTTCTCGTGCGTTGGGTCTGTTCTTGTTCAAAACAAAATATAAGTCAAGTTTTTCTATAGTCGTATGTTGAATTTCCGGTAACGGATACAGTTTTAGTTCGGAGTCTACTGGACTTTTGTAGTCCAACAAAAAATCAATACGGCCACTCTCCAGCATTAGCAGTGCGCTGCTGTGGGAGTCGATAGTAGTGACAAATTTTTCATTCTGAATGTCGGTGAGCTGCGGTAATTTTCCTCCATATTGAAAGCCTCTTATTAGACCTAGCTGCTTTCCTCTTAATTCGGGGATACTCTGGGGCAATGGCGCGTCGCCAAATCCGTACACACGCAACTCGACTGAGACAATGGTGTTGTTACTATAAATTACCTGGTCGTGATAATGCACATTCTTTTTCAATCCACCATGCAGGTCCATGGCGCCGGTTCCGAGGCTCACGTAGGCTCTTTTCGCCGGATAAGAAATTAATCGATAGTCTAGAGAAGCGTGGTTTAGGGTCTTTTCCATTATTTCAACGACGGAGCCGCCAACTACGTTACCGTTTTCCACAATAAACATGGGAGGAAAATGAACAATGCCAACTCGCAGAGGGTCTGCGGGCATCGCATAACTGGAAAAAAATAAGATAATAGAGGCTAAAAAAGGCTTCATGGGGCTCCTTAGGACTAAGTTGATTGTAGAGCGGCCCTCGTTGAATTTCAAAGAAATACGATTCTTATTTCATAATAATGCTATAGCGTAAGAAATAGACGTAACAACAGGGCGTAACAACAGAGGCGAATGGTTCCGCGCACGCGCTTACTTTTTTGGACCTCAACGCACGTCACTACCTTTTCCGTACTTCAACCGCATAGCCGGTTGGAAGGCCGTGACCCAATCTTGTTAGTGTGCTGTTTCGTCATTAGCAATGGTGCTTTCTTTGCTGTCTGTTGATTCATCAGGAGTCCATAGCCATTTTACCAAGCAGTCTGTTAAAGGAATTTCGTCAATGGGTTTGCTGAGATAATCGTCCATGCCGGCGTCAATGCATTTTTCCCTGTCGCCCTGCATTGCATTGGCTGTCATTGCTACAATGGTTACGTTTGTAAAGTCGTCACCCGCATCTCCCTTACGTATTTTCCGGGTGGTCTCGTAGCCATCCAGTTCTGGCATCTGGCAGTCCATTAAAATAAACTCGTAGCGGGTGTCTGGGGGACAATGTACAAGGGCTTGAATTGCCTCCAAGCCATTGTTTGCAACATCTGCCGATAAGCCGAGATCTTCCAGCATACCTAGGGCTACAAACTGATTAATAACATTGTCTTCTACCAGCAATATACGTTTGCCTGCACACTGCGTGAGCTGATTTTCTGTCGCTTTAGTAGCGGTCGAGGCAGTCGTGCTATTGGGCATGACGTTGCGGTTTTGTTGAGTTGTGTTTGTCTCGGCATCGGATGGCGTCTCTCTTTCCGTCAAAATTCGCGACAAGGTACTATACAAATCCTGGACGATCACCGGTTTATGAAAGTAGGTGGAGAAACCTAGCTTGGTATAATATTGGCCGTCGCTGGGGGCGTCCATTGAGGTCATCATTATCATATCCATGTGATCGTTGTTCGGTCTTTCTCGAATGAGTTTTGCCAGTTCTGCGCCATCCATATTCGGCATTTGCATATCGAGAATAGCTATTCGGAAGGCACACTGTCCGGTTTCTCGGTAGCTTTTTTCGAGTACATTAAGACACTCCGATCCGCTGGAGCAAGCGGTGACCTGAATGCCTTTTTGTCGTAGCAAGCCGGATAACACCTCGATATTGGTGTTGTTATCATCGACGATGAGCATGGGTATACCTGTCATGTCGATGCTGGGGGCGGTATCCAATATCGACTCACTGCACCCCAGCTTGATGTTAAATCTGAACTGGCTTCCTCGACCAAACTCACTAGTGGCAGTCACATCCCCGCCCATTAATTGACAGAGCTGTTTGACGATAGACAAGCCAAGGCCGGTGCCACCATGTTGCCTGGTAGTTGACGAGTCAGCCTGAGTGAAGGATTGAAACAGTCCTCCGGTTTTTTCATTTTTGATGCCAATGCCTGTATCAATAATATCGCAGCAAAGTTGGTAGTTATTAGGATCTCCATGTATGTCGTTGAGGCTGGCGCGCAGTACAATTTCACCTTGTTGGGTAAATTTAAACGCGTTGCCAAGTAGGTTGGTCAGTATTTGTCTAATACGACCGGGGTCGCCTAGTACCATCGTATTTCTAATATCGTCAATATCGAGAATAAACTCCAGACCCTTGTCGTGTATCCGTGGGGCCATAGCCGCCGCCAAGTCTGTAAATACACCATGGATATCAAATTCAATCACGTAGATATCGAGTTTTCCCGCTTCAATTTTTGACATATCCAAAATGTCATCGATAAGTATTAATAGTGAATCGGCGCTGGATTTCGCCAAGTGGGCATAGTGTTTTTGTTGGTTGCTAAGAGGTTCTTTATTTAGCAAATGTAGCATGCCGATGACACCGTTCATCGGCGTACGTATTTCATGGCTCATACTGGCTAAAAATTGACTTTTTGCGACGTTAGCCTCTTGCGCCCTGATCGCTGCTTTCTCAAGTTCCTCTGTAACTTTTTCAGCCTGACTGAGCAAGACCTGAGTCTGCGCGTTGGTTTCTCGAAAGACGTTAGCGGCTTTTGCCAGACGCCCAATTTCGTCAGTACGTGTTGTGCCAGGCACTGCTGTGATTACTTTTCCTTTAGCTAGATCACCAAAGGTATCTGTAATGGACTGAAGCGGTTTACTAATAATCCTACCAGTAATAAATGCAATAACGACGGCTAGAAAAATAGCCAATAAGGCGGTATAAAAGGCAATTTTTTGGATCAGAGCGATATAGATCTCTGTGAGAGAGTACAACTCATTCTGCTCTTGAAGAAATTCTGATTTTAATCTGTCGGCTAACATACTGAGTTCCGCCGACTCACCCGCGATGACAACGTTTACTAAAAATAGGTAGTTCCTATCAGCTTGAACTGCTTTTCGAAACGTCTTTTTTGATTGCGTCAATAATTGATTTACCTGCGACATCCGGGAAGAAAATGAGTCAGTTTTTTGTAAATCCTGAGTGGTCTGAATGATTTGAATAGCTTGGTCAATACGGCTAACAATTTCTTTTGCCAGTTCAGATTTGTGAGTCGTAAAATACCTACCACCAAAAACTTCAGCGTTAGATATTTTTGACTGTGCCTGCAACAATTTTTCTAGATTTTCATGGTTTTTTTGTGCGCCTACGATTGGGAATAGGCTAGCCAGTGCATCATTGATGCTTTTGAAAATCGTCGATAATTTCACATCGACAAGTTCGTCGCGATAGTCGCGCTCGGTTTTTAATCGTTCAATTTTTTCGCCGAACTGATCGGCTCCCGTTTGCATTTGCTGTAGTAATTTCCCTTGCGATTCATTTTCATTTGAATTGGCATTTTTCAAATGCCGAATATCGGCCACAAGCACCTGATAAAGTGAATTCAATTGTGAAATGGTAGATTTGTTTTCGGTGTGGCTAAAAATCAAAATGTAACGCTGTAGCTCTGACACATTCTTATCAATTTTCAACATCAAGTTAGTATTCGAGCTAACTTGTCTAAATTTTTTGAATTGCTCACGAATGTCATTTAGGCCGACAATATTATAAGCAGTCACCGAAAGATTGACGATCAGTAACAACATAAAGCTGAATATGATCCGTCTGCTTATAGTCCAGGATGACCATGGTTTTGTAGGGTTTTCTTCTGACGGAGAGTTCATGCCAATAAAAACTCATACCAGCGTTGAAGGGAATATTCGTAATTATCCATTACCGTATTCCATACGGCGACATGATTGAAGCGATTGACATAAGACCCACCTGTGCGAATATCTCCTGCAGGTACCGATATTAGTCCATCGGTTCCCCTTAGCGGTGTAACAGCGGGTTTACCTTCATACCAGTAGTCCCATTCATTGGCGCTAAGAAGAGGTCTTGAGCGTTCAGGGTTAGAAATGTAATAACCCTGGCGAGCAATAAATGCACCGGCCCACCCGCCGAGCCACCAGTTCATGTATTCGTAGGCTGCATCTTTTACATCGCCTTTGCACTCCCGTGACATACACATCACTCCATGCCAGGCACGATAGCCTTCTTTCGGTGCTGCATAAGTAACCGGTGTGCCTTGGCCGTTCGCGGCGGAAACAGCGGGTGAAAACATACTTTCGATAACCACTCGGCCGCTGGTCATATATTCAACAGATTGCGGCACCGTATTCCAGAATCCTGCAAAGTGTTTACGATTTTTGTATTCGAGCAAAATGCCGAACAATTGATCGATCTCGGCAATACTCATATTACTGATATCGGCAAAACTCATCATCCCGCGCGCCTGAACTGCAAGAGCGAGATCAAAAATGCCAATGGTAGGTGCATTTATCAAGCCCACTTTGCCGTGCCATCTTTCGTCTAACAACCATCCCCAGCTTTCTGTTTCGTAAGGTACTCCCTTAGGAATTACGTCGGTATTGTAGCCAAACGAATCGACATTGTGGACGTAGGGGAGAAAGCTTATTTTGCCCGTAAATACTGAACCTAAATCGCCGTTCTCTTGTACGTTCAGAATTTTGTGAGGAGCATCTCCCAAGCCTATGGGTGACTCTGGCGTTAGGCGCCCAAGTTTGGAGAGATTGTTAATCTCGGCCCAATAACGCAACCTGTTGGTCTCGATAGGTTGAATCGCATCCGCCTGCAAGAGTTGTTTAATGCTGTCACTCCACTG
>JBLHNZ010000151.1:0-8389 GCA_047623245.1 Oceanicoccus sp.
TTGTCTGCAGCGGGGGGCACCGTATTGGGTTATACCGGATTAACTTCCGCGAACGCCAGCTTGGTTGAAGCCCACGGCACCAAGGAACAAATTGAAAAATGGGTAGTGCCAATGCGCAATGGTCGCTTTGCTGGGACAATGGCGATGACTGAGCCGGGAGCAGGGTCTGGTTTGGCCGATTTGACCACGAGCGCGGATAAAGACGATGACGGCAATTACCGTATTCGCGGTAACAAGATATTTATTTCTGGCGGAGATCACGAACTCAACGAAAATATCGTGCATTTGGTATTAGCGCGTCTGCGTGGCGCTCCCAAGGGTATTAAGGGTATTTCTCTTTTTCTGGTACCAAAATATTTGGTGAATGACGATGGCGTCGTCGGCCCGCGGAACGATGTTATTCTCGCCGGCTTATTCCATAAAATGGGCGGGCGCGGACAAACGTCGTGCGCACTCAATTTTGGAGAGAATGAAGGAGCAATTGGCTATCTGGTCGGCGAAGAAAATAAAGGCCTTACATACATGTTTCATATGATGAATGAAGCCAGAATTATGGTCGGGACCGGTGCGGCTCTAACGGCGCTGACCGGCTTTCAGTACTCGTTAGATTACGCCAAAGAAAGACCTCAAGGACGCCTCCCTTCCAGTAAAGACCCAATGGCGCCACCGGTGAATATTATTAAACATGCGGACGTTAGGCGGATGTTATTGGCTCAAAAAGCTTATTCGGAAGGCGCTTATGCCCTATGTCTATTGGGAACTCAGCTTGCGGACGATGAGCAGACCGCACCTACCGAGCAAGAGCGAAAAGATGCCCACACGCTATTGGATTTTCTGACGCCTATTATCAAATCATGGCCCTCCGAATACGGTCCAAAGTCAAATAGTCTAGCGATTCAGGTCTTGGGCGGACACGGTTACATCAATGAACATCCCGTTGAGATGCTTTATCGGGATAATCGACTTAATCCCATACACGAGGGCACTACAGGCGTCCAGTCAATGGATTTACTCGCCCGAAAAGTACCGATGAATAATATGGCGGGTTACAATTCGCTTTTGGCGGAGATGAAAAAAACGATTTCGATTGCAACAGCCAACGACTCATTGTCGGTTTATGGCACTGAGCTTAGCAGCGCAATAAGCATTTTGAAAAACACAACGCATACCTTGTTAGCTGCCATGATGGAAAAAGACATTGATATGGCACTATCTAATTCAGTTAAATATCTGGAATTGTTTGGCAATGTTGTTATAGCGTGGTTGTGGTTGAAACAAGGAATCGTTGCCGATAAAGCGCTCGCTGGGAACCCGCATGAAGACGATAAGAATTTTTACCGTGGAAAACTTCAAGCCATGCGCTATTTTTATCGGTTCGAGCTTTCTGAAATTGAAGCGTGGTCGAAGTTATTAATTAATATGGACACCACCTGCTTCGACATGGATCCTGAGTGGTTTTAGGCCAACAGAAACTACTACAAATTTCAATAGTTGTATAAACACATTAAAAAGAGATAATACATGAAATTGATTAAGCGAGATGAAATTGAACAATCGGTCGGCTATCAAGCTGATCCTACGCCTTGGCACACGGTTACTCAGGAGCAAATTAATCAGTTTGCCGATTGCACAAAAGATCAGCAATTCATCCACATAGACCCTGTTAAGGCTAAAGAGACACCCTTTGGTACTACAATTGCCCACGGATTTTTGACGTTATCCATGCTCTCGCATTTTTCTGAAGACTATGGCTTGATAATTGATGGCGCGGTAATGTTTATCAATTCGGGCTTTGATAGAGTCAGGTTTCTCTCGCCGGTTAAAGTTGGAAGCAATATTCGAGCGCTGACCAAAGTGATGGAGATTACAGAAAACAAACCAGGGCAATTTCGTATTAAAACCGAAGTCACTGTAGAAATAGAAGGAGAAGATAAACCGGCTTTGATCGCCGAATGGATTGGTTTGCAAATGGTTGCTTAAATAATTTTATGTCGTGTTATTGCGACTAATGAGGAGACTGGAATATGAGTATTAGATTTGACGGAAAAGTAGCAATAGTAACAGGGGCGGGAAATGGCTTGGGCCGTTCACACGCGCTTGAATTGGCAGCACGTGGTGCCAAAGTGGTTATCAATGACTTAGGTGGAGCAAGAGATGGCGTCGGAAAATCGTCTGAAGCTGCTGACGAAGTTGTTCGACAAATCGAAGCTGCCGGTGGAGAAGCATTTGCTCACGGCGCCAATGTTGCCAAATTTGACGAAGTTGAAGATATGGTCAAACAGACCATGGAAAAATGGGGACGCGTAGACATCCTCATCAATAATGCAGGTATTCTTCGCGACAAGACTTTTGCGAAAATGACCATGGATGACTTCCGGATCGTTATGGATGTGCATGTCATGGGTTCTGTTAATTGTACTAAGGCTGTTTGGCAAATCATGCGTGATCAAAACTACGGTCGCATTGTCATGACGACTTCTTCAAGCGGCATGTACGGTAACTTCGGCCAGTCAAATTATGGTGCTGCAAAAATGGCTCTAATTGGCTTTATGAATACCCTCGTATTGGAAAGCGCCAAATACGATATCCGTATAAATACTCTCGCCCCAACAGCTGGAACTCGAATGACCGAAGACTTAATGCCTCCGGAAATTCTTGCAATGCTGAATCCAGAATCGGTCACTGCCGGTGCATTGGTTTTAGTGCATAGCGATTCACCCAATCGCACCATTTTATGTGCTGGTGCAGGCGGTTATGCGAAAACAGGATTGTTCGAGACTGAGGGTATTTTCTTACCAGCAGCAGAACAGACGCCTGAAAATGTTGTCGAGCAGTGGGACACGATTGTTAATATGGACAATCAACAGGAACTCCTTTCTGGGGGTAAACAAACCGAAAAATTCTTGGGTAAAGCAATGGCTTACCTAGAGTCACAAAAGTAATTTTTCGATTAGTTTAGCGTCGTTTGGTCGGCGCCTTTTCTTTAATCATATAGATTGCCGTTGATCGACTGGCAATCTATATGACGTACTATATAGTGCCGGTTACCCGGTGCTCAGTATCTTTTTTGGGAATCTATTATGAAAGAAGCTGTTATAGTTTCAGTCGCACGTACACCTATTGGTAAAGCTTATCGAGGTGCTTTTAATAATCTGGAGTCGCCTTCAATGTCGTCTTACGCGGTTAAAGCAGCCGTAGCTCGTGCCGGTATTGATCCAGCAGAAATAGACGACTGTATTTGGGGCGCTTCGATCCAACAAGGTACGCAAGGCTCTAATCTCGGTCGTCAGGTAGCGATGGCGTCAGGTTTACCTGTCAGCGTCGCAGGAATGACATTGGATCGTCAATGCTCATCGGGTTTGATGTCTATCGCCACCGGCGCGAAGCAAATTGTGATCGACGGTGCGCCTATGTTAGTTGCAGGTGGTTGTGAATCGATTAGTTTAGTTCAAAATGAAAAAATGAACTTACACCGAATCGTAGATCCAATGGCAATGGCGAACGCGCCTAAAATCCATATGCCCATGTTGGATACGGCTGAAGTTATAGCAAACCGTTACGGAATCAGTCGCGAAGCTCAAGATGAGTACTCCTTACAATCGCAGCAGCGTACAGCAGTAGCTCAGGAAACGGGTAAATTTGACGATGAAATCGTACCCGTGACTGCCACGCAGTTAGTGACTGATCGCGAAACAGGCGAGGTGAGCGAAAAACAAGTAACGTTAACTCGAGACGAAGGTAATCGTCCAAGTACAACCTTGGCAGGATTGTCAGGTCTTAAAGTCGTGCGTGAAGGAGGCTCGATAACCGGTGGTAATGCTTCGCAGTTATCCGATGGCGCAGCTGCGGTTGTATTAATGGATAGCCAAATTGCGTCACAGCGTAATATTGAACCGCTTGGCATATATCGAGGTATGGCAGTTGCAGGTTGCGAGCCCGACGAAATGGGTATTGGGCCAGTTCTCGCCATTCCTAAGTTACTGCAGCGTAATGGTTTAACTATGGACGATATCGGTTTGTGGGAACTAAACGAAGCCTTTGCGGTACAGGTAATTTACTGTCGTGACAAGTTAGGAATTCCTAATGAGAACCTGAATGTTAACGGTGGCGCAATTTCTATTGGTCATCCCTATGGAATGAGCGGAGCTCGTATGGTCATGCACGCACTTATCGAAGGAAAACGTCGCGGCGTGAAATACGTTGTTATTACCATGTGTGTCGGAGGTGGTATGGGTGCCGCCGGTTTGTTTGAAGTGGCGTAAAGTTTAGACGTACCGGGCAGTTTTTTGGCCCGGTAGCTTTCTGTTTTTGGCCCCTATAGTCTAATTACATTAGATTAATTCGTTTTTCAATTCATCGTTTCAACAAGGATTACTATGGAATTTAATACAATCGATTACAAGATTAGCGAAAAAATTCTGACTTTAACGCTAAATCGTCCCGATCAATTAAACTCGTTTACGATCGAAATGGCGAACGAGCTAGTCGCGGCCTTTGAGCGCGCAAGCGCCGATGACGAGGTTCGTGCCATTGTTGTAACCGGTGCTGGCAGAGCTTTTTGCGCGGGAATGGACTTATCCATTGAAGGTAATGTGTTTGGGCTCAACGAAGAGTTCGAACCTACTATGGAAGACATGGAAACTCGTCTCAATGATCCAGAGGTCATTAGTGGCGTACGCGATACGGGTGGTCGTGTAGCGCTGGCAATTTTCGATTGTACAAAACCGGTGATCGCTGCCATTAATGGAGCGGCCGTCGGTATTGGGGCGACCATGACCTGTGCAATGGATATTCGCCTTGCATCGGAATACGCCAAAATCGGTTTTGTGTTTAACAAGATTGGGATAACGCCCGAGGCCTGCTCCAGTTGGTTTTTACCTCGAATCGTGGGGGTCTCACAAGCACTGGAATGGACTTATAGTGGTGACATTCTGAGTCCGCAGGAAGCGCTGGCTGGTAGATTTGTCAAAGGCGTGTATCCCGCTGATCAGTTGTTGGAGGAAGCCTACAAAATTGCACGGCGTATTGCCCAGCATAGCCCGGTTGCAATAGCGTTGACTCGGCAAATGATGTATCGAAACTCTGCAATGTCGCATCCGTTAGAAGCTCACAAGGTCGACTCTCTGGCTATTTACTATTGTAGTCTCGACAGCGGAAAAGAGGGCGTTAAGTCATTTTTAGAAAAACGTCCTGCTCAGTTTGAAGACAAGGTTTCTACGGATATGCCCGAATTCTATCCGTGGTGGAAATAGGAATATTGGTGCCGTGTTAAGGGTGTGCATGGAAGTGGCGTGAAAGCTCTGTTAGATTAAATGATCCAGCAGATTTTCTCCCTCGATGACGCTTCCATGACCTGGATAAACGGCGCTTATCGATAATTTCTTTAATCGGTGCATTGATTTTCTTAAGTGCAATGGGTTCGCGTAGATTGCCGGTTTTACTAAGTGCCCCTTTTTTCCGCTGCCTAATAACGTGTCGCCGGTAATTAGGCTGCCCGTCTCTTCGTGGAAAAAACAGCAACTGTCCCATGAATGCCCTGGCGTATGAATAACCTGCCAGTCATCAAATCCGGGAACCACTTCTTGGTGCTTCATGGAGTAGTGTTCAAGCTTATGTAAAACCGTTTGATTTCGGTGTTCCAATACATGGGGTTCAAATGCCCCAATGCGTTGTCTGGCTGCCTTTGACCGATTTGGATTTAGGTACATTTTCCAGGCGCGAACGCGCGTCGCTTCAACCATAGATGTGGCGAATCGTACTATCTTTCCCGATGGATCATTATAGAGTTTTTTAAGTGTCGAACCGGAAGCATAAGGTACGCCAACGCCAGCTTTGGAGATTTTCGCCAGAGCTTCGATACCCCCCATATGATCGGGATCATCGTGACTACACAGAACCAAAGAAATGTCTTCGATCGATCTTTTCAAATCGGTTTCGATGAAGTGCATGACTTCGCGATGGCATCCAATGGCCACGTCCATGACTAGCAGTTTATCAGGATATTCGATGATATTTGAGTTGACCAGTCGAGTTTTGAGCTGATGAATTTTCATGTAAATGCCGTTGGCTGAGTAGTGCTGTGTGAAGCGTACAGGTTAACGTAAAAATACCGCGTTTTAGAGTCCCATAGGGGACTCGACTATTACAGGTAAAGTAATGGTGTCATGTTTGATGAGCATTTTGACAAAAGACCAACACATGAAAATTCCGCATTGAAGCCAGTATGTGGTTTTTTTTGGCGCATTTTTGAGCCTTTGCTACCAGTGTCTTTCGTCAATAATAGCGTCATAAGCGTGTCATAACTGTATGGTGCTTTACCGCCGGTTTATTATCGTACTCGCGAGTAGGCGAATTAATTTGATAGTCAAAAGATCCGGTTGCTTTACAATACTAACTAATCTCTAGATTAACACAGTAGGGCAAAATGGGCCCTGTAGTATTTTACGCAAAATGAAAACCTCAGTTAACTGGATTATATCAAAAATAATTTGCAGAATCGTCGTGGAGCTTGATATGTCAGAAAAATTTGAAAAATTAACGAAAAAGCATATAGAATTTATACAAAATCAGCACATCTACTTTGTCGGTACAGCCGCTCCGTCTGGATTTGTTAATGTTTCGCCTAAAGGAATGGACAGTTTTAGAGTGATCGACGAGTCGAAAATTGCTTGGCTGAATTTGACTGGAAGTGGCAATGAAAGTGCTGCGCATATTTTGGAAAATGCGCGAATGACAATCATGTTTTGCTCGTTCGATAAACAGCCTTTAACGTTACGGTTATATGGGCAAGCGACAACCGTTTATCCAAGAGAAGAAAAATGGGCAGATTTGATACAACTATTTCCCGATAATATTGGAGCAAGGCAAGTATTTGAGCTTGAAATTAGTCTTGTTCAAACGTCATGTGGCTACTCGATACCCCATTATGAATTTACAAGTGATCGAAAAACTCTGTCGAAGTGGGCTGACAGGAAGGGGCCGGAAGGGATCAGTGATTATTGGAGCGAGAAGAATCGTTTGAGTCTGGATCACAAGAACACAGGTATTTTTGACGAAGCAGAATAATCAATAGTTTTAAAGATTACTGGCTGATTTTTGATACTGTGTAAAGCGAGGTTCTCTTACGAGGAATTAATTTCAAATCTTTTACTATTCGTCATCCCTATTCGATCTGCTTTCTTTTTCCGTTAGAGAAACAACTCGGATCAGGTGTCATTCAAGTGTGGAAAGAGTGAGGTGAATACCATACTTTGTTAGAAACAATACCAATAGCACAATCGATTCATTCAACCTGGATTGGTGTTAAAAATAGAGGGGCTTCAACAGGCACCGTGGCGACCCCTCAATCTCATTTGTTAGCCTGCGGGTTGATACCTTACGGTAGAAGCTGTCCTCCATCGACATCGACGCAAGTACCGGTTGCGTAGGTGGTTGTCATAAAAAACAGAATAGCGTTTGCAACTTCCCAAGGCTGACCTGCACGGCCTAGAGGGATCTGTTTAGTCATACCCTCTAAAATTTCATTTTTTTTCTCTCCCATCCAATCAAACATACCCGTGCTGATAACGCCGGGCGCGACGACGTTGACTCGGATTGGAGCGAGTTCCAACGCCAAGGCTCTGCCGAGTCCTTCGACGGCATTGCCTACACAGGAAACAGATGACATGCCAGGATTACATTTTCTGGCAGGGACACCGCTTACAAGCGTGATGGAACCTTCCTGATTCATATGCGGAACACCTTGCCTAACAACATTGGTGTAGCCCCAAAATTTATTAAAAGCTTCTGAAAACTGCTGAGCCGTTTGTTCCATAAAAGGCTTCATTGTTCGATTCGCGCCAGTCGCTGCAGAAACCAAGTGATCAAACTTTCCTGTTTCGAGGAACAGGCGATCAAAATCTTCCGCGTTGTGAACATCGAGCTGGGAAAAGTGTATAGATTCACTCGCGATTGACTTCGCTTTCTCGATATTTTCGACGGAACGTCCAACTGCCCAAACTTCCGCTCCAAGTTCTGAGGCTTCCATCGCTGTCGCTAAACCGATTCCTGAGGTGCCGCCAATGACAACGACTTTTTTACCTTGTAAATCACGCATATTGAGATTTCCTAATTGGATAAAAAACGTATTCCGTAAATTTTTCGGATACTCTAAATTCGCTCAATGATCTGGCAGGGGGCCATACCACCGCCGGTACACATAGTGACCAGACCCGTACTCAAATCGCGTCGCTCCATTTCGTCGAGCAGAGTGCCCAAAATAATGGCACCCGTGGCACCAATGGGATGCCCCAGTGCCATTGCACCGCCATTAACATTAACCAGAGACGGGTCGACGTTCAAATCACGCATAAACTTTAAAGGCACGACCGCAAAAGCCTCGTTGACTTCG
>JBLHNZ010000152.1:0-8369 GCA_047623245.1 Oceanicoccus sp.
TAGTTAGTGCCCATCCAGAGACAGACGTTTTTTACCGATGTCGTTGCGAGCGGTAGCGCGGCAATCTCCTGCAGACAGCACCAATGCAGGTAATGATGGTCACTCTGCGCCATGAGATTGCCACGCTTCGCTCGCAATGACGAGTCTCTGGATGGGCGCTAAGTAGTAACTGTTTTCTTCTCATCAATAAATGAAACAGCGATTGCAGACAATACATAAAGGCCTAAAATTACTTTAAATGCGAGGTCGTAGTTACCCCTCGTATCGTAAATCCAACCAGCAAACGGGATGCCAGTTACCATTAGAGGCAGCATTGCAGGACGCATTAAGCCCATAATATAGCCAAAACCGGCCTGTCCAAAAAGCGACGATACCAGAGAGCCATGAATAGGCACGATTCCCCCCATGCCAAAGCCAAACACGGAGGCACCCAGTGCTAACTGCCAATAAGATTCTGCGTAAAGCAAAATGATCTGGCCGACAAATTGACTAAAGATTGCTGTCCAGATTGCCAGCCGCGCACTCCAGGAATCGGTAATTATTCCGTACACAAATTTACCGATAACACCTGTTGCAGCACCAAACGACAAAATAGGTGCCGCCATTGTCAAAGAAAAACCCATATCGGTAACACGCGGCACCATATGTGTCAGTGTTGCACCCATACAGCAAAAGAGGAGACCAAAAGTAATGACCACCAACCAAAAGTTTCTATTCGTCACGGCGTCTTTTAAATGCCATTGTTTATCGTCATCGGCAATTGAGGACGTGTCGATATTAATCAGGCCGCTGTCTGGGAGCATACCTAAGTCAGCAGGACAGGTAACAACGAAGCGCGACACAATGGGGTAAACTCCGATGAGAGTCACTGCTGCAAATGCCATGAAACCTATTCGCCAACCGTAACTTTCTATTATCCAGGCTGAAACAATCGGCATGACTACGCCAGACAAAGAAATTCCCATAGTGGCGATCCCCAAAGCCCTACCGCGCTTTTTTATAAACCAG
Source organism: Oceanicoccus sp. (assembly GCA_047623245.1). Taxonomy (GTDB): domain Bacteria; phylum Pseudomonadota; class Gammaproteobacteria; order Pseudomonadales; family Dasaniaceae; genus Oceanicoccus. The sequence goes on from JBLHNZ010000152.1 coordinate 1,009, forward strand.
TTAGTTACCAACTTAGCTGTAGATAAACCGCCCATGGCCGACGAACCCACTGCAATCATGGTTGCAAGAATTAGATACAGTTGCCACTGTGTACTAATAAAAGCCAATGCCAAAAAGCCGAAAGACAAATTAACGGTTCCAAAGAGCATCACTTTTCGAATCGGGTAAGTATCCAGTGACTTTCCCAAAAAAGGCGCTATTACCGCCGAAACGATATTAACTAGCGTGATGCCAATAGCAACATCTAGACGCGACCCACCGAACTCTACCGCAAGTGCTTTAAAAAATACGCCATAGGAGTAAAAGAAAAATCCGACAGCAATAAAATCGACAAAAAAAGAAACGGCGACAATATTCCATCCATAGTAGAGTTTTTTTGTTGTAGACGTCGGCACAGATATAACCCTTCAAAAATGAGCGCGAAGTTTATCACAGTTTTCGAAGGGTAAACTGTGGCGTAGTGACTTGTCGCTTACGAAACTTGAAATGGATTGTTCGCCTGAAATGGCCAGAGCGCGTTGCTCAACTCACACCCAGAGATCGTTTTTTGAAATTCTTAGACTAGGCGAGAAGGAAAAATTTGGCATAGACCTACGATGATAATGTCGACCAACGAAGAAAAGTTGGATCTATGACGATAATGCAGCCCCATGGATTACATAGTGCCGACTGCACAACAATTTATTCTGTAACGTTTATAACAAAGGGAATGCCAGGCCACAACTCAAATCGAAAATCGACACGCCAATTTTCCAGTAGGTTGTCAAAGTTCTCGATTTTGCTGAGATCTGAGTTCGAATCGAGTTTTACCGTGACTATATGGCTTGAATCAGATGGAATTTCAAAACCGGCAAGATCAATGATGGCTATGGAAAGCTCCTGCTTCTCTACGACTATCTGGCTATTATCAATAACAATATCAAACTGTGTGGGGTTACCAATTTTTACATCAAACGAAACAGATGTCAGCGCATTACCCTTAAAAAACTCTCCGAAAGACGGCAGATTAACATCGAAGGAAGACCAGTCGATCGTATAGTTGGCTTTCAGTAACTGGCTCTTATGATGCAGACTCGCAATCAGACCGCCATGCAGAAACAGCATTATTAGTAGTGTGACCACGCTTGTAGAATAGACCCATTGCCTGGTGTTTTTTGTTGGCTCCTTCGTGCGCCTTACTTCTGGCAACAGCATGCTGGCCAAATGCGTACCAGCAGGTACAGCAAGTGTTAGAAATAGAATATTTGCAAAAAAAACGAGCGTACTGATCTCTATTAGTGTTAGCTCTTCGTTACGGAATATGACTTGACTAAAGATCACGACAGGCAAACTGTATAACAAACCAAAACAAAGAACAGCAATGCTATTTTTTAAAAGCACTTTTAATATCAAGGCATAGCTTGTCTTATGCCTTTGTAGCGTTGGCGATATAAAATCCAGTCCAAAGGTAAAAAACAGGGCAACGTAACTCAACAGCACAGATAGTTTAGTCGTCCAAGTGTAGGGATAGTAGCCAATCCACAAGATTACAGACTGCACGGTTAGGAAGAGAATAAATAACTTCGCTTCTTCCAGAGCCTGCCTCGGCAATGAAAACTCCTGACTTATGCCATTGTTATAAGCCGCGTCTTTTTCAAATTTGGCAGAGTATTTTTCTTTAATTGGAAATAGAAAAATAGAGGCGATGACCAGTGAACCTGAGATTATCAGATTCCCCAGAACCACTTTTGCCTGAGACTCGAAGAAAAACAAACCTAACGATTCGGATACCCGATGCCATGACTGGGGGAAGAAATAATCGAGAACCAGGAGCTTTATCGACTCCTGATTTTGTAAAAGAAACCAACTCATGGCCGAGAAAATAACGAGTCCACAGGAAAAATAGATGACCAGCCACATCCCAGAAAGCCGGGACATGAGCGCTAGACTTAAGGGCGCTCTAATAAACGCATGACTCATTTGTTCATTAAGTTTCATGGCGACGTCAATACCCTACCGGTCATTACTTTTTTTCGGGAAGCTAGGAGTCAGACTAGAAGAGTAAGCTGCTTAGCTGATCCTACATATAGCCCGACAACTACATATTGTATGTTTACTCATTATGAGATCAATGATTTATGAGATCAATGATTTATGAGATCAACTATATCTGAGATCAACTATTTGTAAGATCAGTCATTTGTTAGATCAACTGTATTGTAAAACTAAAGCCCCAGTTCCTGCGCAACTCTTTCCAAATGATAGTCCTGATCGCCAAAAGCCATTGAAGCCGCTTGCGACTTACGTAGGAATAAGTGCATGTCGTGCTCGTCGCAAAAAGATATAGCGCCGTGTATTTGATGGCCCAGTTTACAAATACGGACGCCGGCCTTGCTGGCAAAGGACTTTGCCATAGACACTTCCTTCGCTGCGACCAAGCCCTGGCTAACCTTCCAGGCGGCCATACCAGTTAAGTAGCGGGAACTATCCACATCAACCGCCATGTTGGCGCAATGATGCTGAATAGATTGAAAGCCGCCAATAGGTTGATCGAATTGCGTGCGGTCTTTCGCATAGGTAACACTGATATCAAGTACGAGCTGAATAGCACCCAATATCTCGGAACATTTAGCAACCGCAGCTACTTGTTCAACAGCACTGAGCAGCGTCTGAGCTTCGTCGCCGACGGCCAGTAATTGATCGCTCGAAACCCTGACGCTGTCCAATACCACTTCACATTGCTTAGAATAATCCAAAGTCGGCATCGCCTTTAAAGTAATACCCGAGCTTTTCGCATCCACCATAAACACAGCTAGGCCTTTACCTGCAACTTTTGCCACCGTGAGAAAATAGTCGGCGCCCTCGGCATATTCGACAAACAACTTGGTGCCTGTAAGAATATACTCACCGTCGCTCTCCTCAGCAATCGTTTGAATGTTACTGAAGCCATACGTATTTCCAGGCTCTATCAGTGCATAAGACACAACGAGTTCGCCAGAAGCAATAGCGGGAAGAATCTGTTCTTTTAACTTGTCTGCTTTAGATAATTGTAAGGCCGTTCCACAAACGACCACGGTTGTAAAGAAAGGCACGGGGGCGCAAGCGGCTCCCATTGTTTCAACTAACACCGCCAGATCTTGTACGCATCCTTCAGTGCCACCATATTTTTCACTGATGGCGATACCCATCCAACCCATGCCAGCCATACTTTTCCACAAAGCAGTTGGATAGACCTCATCGGATACCCTGGCTTCCCGCACTACATGAGAAGCACAATTTTTTGTCAAAAAATCCTTGGCTGAGGCAGACAATATTTTTTGCTCTGTCGTAAAATCCAGATTCATCTCTTTCTCCTGACTATTGTCAGTAAAATATCGCTAGATTACTTAACTCTCGGTAAGCCCAAGCCGCGCTGAGCGATAATGTTACGTTGAATTTCGGACGTTCCCGCTCCAATTGTGGCGGATATGCTCTCTAGAAACCCTCTCGATACCATTGCCCGGATCGGCGACCACTCCGAATCTTCGGTGAGTTGGCCATAAGGCCCCAGAATTTCCATGGCCGCTTCGGCCATGTCTCTAGCTAGCTCCGTGGTAACAACCTTTAACGAAGAAGACTCAACATTGGGATCCTGATCACGGTCTAACATTTCTGCCGTGCGCCATAATAACAAATATCCGACTTCTATTTTTGTGGCAATCTCCGCGAGCTTTATTCTTACAGAGGGGATTTTAGCCATCGGTTCACCATTGCGATTATTGTTTTTAACGTAATCGAGCAATTCCTCAAACATACGCTTAAAGCCACCAATGCCGACAAGCGTTATCCGCTCGAAATCCAGTGCTTTCATCAAGTGATAGAAACCTTTGTTTTTACCACCAATCAAATTTTCTTTGGGAACCCGCGCGTCATCCATAAAAACTTCATTGAAGGAGTGATCACCCAGAATATTGTAGACCGGCTTCATAGTGAGACCCGGCGTTTTATTATCGACGATAAAGAAACTAACACCTTGATGCTTTCTTGCACTGGGGTCGGTGCGAACAATCATCCAGGAATAGTCAGCATTATGAGCACCGCTAGACCAACATTTTTGCCCATTTAGAACATAATGATCGCCGTCCTCAACAGCACTGGTTCGCACTGCGCCCAGATCAGAACCGGCATTAGGCTCACTATAGCCAAGCCACATACTCATTTCGGCACTGGCAATTTTAGGGATCCATTGTTTCTGTTGTTCCAATGTACCGATTCTTAGTAGCATTGGTCCGACAATACCCGCAGCAATTGAACCACTGGAACCGCCTGGCGCCCGATGATAACTCATACGCTCATCGTAAATAGCCTGCTCTATATTCGTGTAGCCCTGCCCGCCATACTCCTTCGGCCAGGAAATAGTAAACCAACCTTTATCTACTACCTTTTTTATGAAGACTCTGGCAACTTCATAGTCTTTCTCATCTTTCATAGGACTTTCGGCGTAGTCATGTGGCCATCTAACAGGTTTATTAGCCCAATCTGCCGGCAATTCTGTGGTAAGGAAGTGATCGAGTTCTTCGTAAAAAGCTTGCTCCTTGTCGCTAAATTTAAAATCCATCATTTTCTCCTCTAATATTCACTCAGTGGCATTTGCGATGAAGTCGACTTAGTGCGGTTCAACAAACATCGACGTGCGTCCACCGTCGACGACCAAATCGTGACTATTGATAAAACGACCTTCATCGCTGGCTAAAAACAGCGCCGCCTGCGCAATATCTTCCGGCAAACCTGTTTTTAACAACGGTGTGGCATTGGCCAAATTAGCTTTGAGCTTTTCTAACTTGCGCGCGTTACTTTCGTCAGATTTGGTATTCGCAACGGCAGAGCCGCCCCAGAAAATGGGTGTTGCGATTGCGCCGGGAGAAATGCAGTTAACTCGAATACCCAATGGCCCTAACTCGACACCCGCCAGCTTTGTGTAATGGGTCACCGCCGCTTTTAGTGCCCCATAGAGAATATTTCCTTGACCATACCGAAGTGCGGCGATACTGGTATTATTAATAATTACACCACCACCATTGACTTTCATGGGCTCTATTGCGTATCTAATACCTAATATGACGCTGCTTAACAGTAAGTCGACACCGTAGTTGATATCACTGGCGGAAATAGCGTCGACAGTTCCCGCCGTTGGTCCGCCGGCATTATTAAAGAGAATATCCAGTCTTCCGAATTTTTCTACGGTTTGAGAAATAGTGTTTTTTATATCCTCTTCTTTGGACACATCGGCGCGTACATAAAACGCCCGATCACCAAGATCCTTGGCTATCCTCTGGCCCTTTTCTTCGGAGCGTCCCGTTAATACAACGGTTGCTCCAGCGGCAATAAATAATTCGGCCGTGGCCTCTCCAATACCACTGGTACCTCCGGTGACAATAGCCACCTTATCTCGCAAACGATCAGTCATTGTGACCTCCTTAAGGGTTAAAAAAACACAAATGTTAGATGAAAGACGACGAAAAACGGACCTTTAATAGGTCCGTTAAACATCCAGATCAGACAATCTAATCCAATAGTAAATTGGCTAGCCGCTTTCTATGGTAAATAGCATCACCCGACTGGTTTTCAGTCCAAAACGCACGACGTCTAAATAACTGAGCATCACAATCAAAAGTAAACCCAAAACCACCGTGAAACTGAATCGCTCGGTCGCCGGCATAAGAGAATACTTCACCCGCTTTCGCCTTCGCCATCCGAACAGCTATCTCACCGAGTTCTCCGTCATCAATGACAGTAGCAGCGTGGTATAAAAATGATCGTGCCGCTTCCATTCCCGTCAAAATATCAACCATGGTGTGTTTCAACGACTGATAGGAACCAATGTACCGCTCGAACTGTTTCCGCGTTTTCAAATACTCTAAGGTCACATCCATCGCACCGGCAATACCACCACACGCTTCAGCCGCCAGTAGCAAGCAGGAAAGCTTGTGATGCCGAGTCAGCGCGGCACTGGATTTTGTTACATCCAGCAGATTACTTAAGGGCACAGTAATGCCATCCAAGCTTATTCGATAGCTGCGGCGCGTTTGATCGAGCACTTTTTCTCGAACCATTGCTGAATCACTGAAAGCGGCGCGATCAATAAGAACCAAACAACTGGAACCCCGATACTTCACCGTGGCAATAATAGTTTCGGCGTCCCTCGCATCAGTCACCAAGGTTTTAGTACCCGACAGTATTAAGGAGTCTCCGTCTTCCGTAGCCGTGCAGTTAATATGCGTTAGATCCCAATCGCCATGTTCTTCCGAGGTCGCAATCGCAGTAATCGAACCTTCAGCAATGCGCGGCAAGTTCGCTTTTTGTTGCGTCGTAGTTCCCGCATCAAGTAATAACTGGGCCGCTAGGGTAGTTGATATAAACGGCGTCGCAAAAAGTTGACGGCCCATCGGTTCGGTGATACTAACCACTTCACCCATTCCCAATGCCGACCCACCAAACTCTTCAGGAATAGCAATACCCAACCAACCCAGCTCAGCCATTTCCTTCCAAATAGCGGGATCACAACTCTCGTCGAGATCTATTTGCGCGCGCACAGCCGCTATAGGTGCTTTATCTCGACTAAAACTTTCGGCAATTTCCAGCAGCTGCACCTGCTCTTCCGTAAAAATAATTTCTGATTTTTTACTCATTGTCATCACCTATGCCTTCGGCAGGCCAAGGACCCGCTCGCCGATAATATTTTTCTGAATTTGGCTTGTACCGCCGCCGATAGTACCGGAAAATGCATTGAAATAGGCTCGTTGCCAACGCGCACCATCAATAGCATTATCATCATCGACAAAATACAGTGCGTTGCTGCCTTGTAGAGACGTAGCAACGTCGCCCATCTTCTTATTGAATTCAGTAGCCAGCAATTTACCCGACATAGAAATAGAAGTGGGACGCTCTGAATTGAGTGCCGGAATTTTACTTCGTACACTATTGAGAGTCATGGCTCTTGAATCCATGATCAGTTTGACAAGCTCATCGCGAACAACAGGGTCTTGCGTAGACAGTTGTCCGTCGCGATAAGTGCGTTGGGCAAGATCGACAACTTCGTCAACAGTCGTTTTCATAGACGTATGACCACCGGCCTGTCCGCCCTCCGCTCCGCGTTCAAACATCAACGTTTTCATCGCAACCAACCAGCCTTCACCCTCTTTACCAATGATACAATCGGCAGGAATACGCGCATCGTTAAAAAAGGTTTGGCAGAAGCCGTATTCATTGGTGAGTTTTTGAATAGGACGAGGCTCGATACCTTCGACATGCATCGGTGCAAGGAAAAATGTTAGCCCTTTATATTTATTCTCTGATTTAGGATTAGTTCTCGCGAGCAGAATCATACGTGTTGCCTGTGTTCC
>JBLHNZ010000153.1:0-8360 GCA_047623245.1 Oceanicoccus sp.
GAACAAAATTTGCAAACTTTGTGCCAGAGTATTCGATTACTTGAATTAGCGGGGGTCACGAGGGATGTTTGTTGCATAAATCGATTCTTAGAATTTTTTAGCACCATTATGGGGGGGCTAAAGGGGGGATTTGCTTTACGGTGGTGCGATGCCGGCGCGGTGCAATGCACAAAAGTGATGCATTTTTCACACGATATAGCCACAAACACTTTTGATAGCACTTGGGTTATAAATTCAAATACGATTTTAAGCACGTAGCATAGCTTCGTTTGCTAATTTTATCGGTGTTGAGTTGATGAAGAATATTCATCGTTAGAATGGTATAGATCTGGGGTGCTAGAGCAAGTTAGAAAAGAGTCTTGGCGAAACTTACCTTCATGAGTGGGTCGGCAGGGTTTTCCGGAAACGCAATTGAAAAACACTGCCATTGTTGTCTATGTAAAGCTTACAGCGCTTCTAAAATGGCGTCGGCTGCACTTGCTTCTATAGCTTGGGCATCTACACCCAGATAAGTAACATTGCCGTCATCTACAATCATCGCATAGCGCTTGCTGCGAACACCCATTCCGAAAGCGGTGGCGTCGAGTTCGAGACCCAGTGCGTGAGTAAACTCAGCGCTACCGTCGGCTGCCATCACTATCTCTTCAGCATTTTGCGCCTTGCCCCATGCATCCATGACAAAGGCATCATTGACGGAGAGGCAGACGATGGTATCTACACCATTCGCTTTGATTTTGTCAGCATTAACGACAAAGCCAGGAAGGTGAGTCATTGAGCATCCTGGGGTAAACGCACCAGGCACAGCAAACAACACGACCTTTTTCCCCGTACATAACTCGCTAATTGTTACTTCCGTGGGACCTTTTTCTCCCATCACTTTCAATTTCCCTTCGGGAAGTTTATCGCCAACTTGAATGGTCATAGTGTTCTCCTTGTATTACATGTGGTTTTACTTAGTGAGATGATCGGCGATGGTAACAGAATCGCAGGAAAAGCCTAGTAGCTGTCTATCCAAACGATGAGATAGTTCTCCAACACCCTATTTTTTGTTAGAGGTGAGTCGTGGATTATGGTGGTATGAGCAATACCTAATCAAAATTGGCAGCGCCAAAATGATCTAAAATAGTCGTAGGGATCTTGCGTCTCTTGGGCAAAACGAATGGCGTGGCGCATTTTATTGTTGGCTAATTAAAGTCTATGCTTATCTCATGAAAACTTGATGCGTTATGAAGAAAAATTCGATGGGGGAAATTTGAACCATATTTGTCCGCTTTGTAATGGCCACGAATGCCTTGATTACTTTCAAGATCAGCGTCGACAGTATTTCCAGTGCTCGCAATGTTGTCTGGTATTTGTTGACCCGTCGCAACGGTTGTCCGCTTTGGAAGAAAAATCGGAGTACGATCTTCACGAAAATAGCATAGATAATCGCGATTACAGACAGTTTTTATCGAGGTTGTTTGACCCTTTAGTGCTCAAAATAAAGCCGCAGTCTAAGGGACTCGATTTTGGTTGTGGCCCTGGTCCTGCGCTATCGTCAATGTTTGAAGAGTCCGGTTTTTTGATGAAAAAATACGACGTATTTTATGACTATAGGCCAAACGTATTATTGGAAAACTATGATTTTATTACTGCCACTGAAGTTGTTGAGCACCTCTTTTCCCCCGGCGAGGTTATAGAGGGATTGTGGCAGCAACTCTCGTCGGGCGGGATTCTAGGTTTGATGACTAAACTGTTAAGTGACCCTAAAGCGTTTAGTCACTGGCATTATAAAAATGATCAAACCCATGTATGCTTCTTTTCGCAAGAGAGTTTCCGATGGTTGTCTAGGCGTCTTAACGCACGGCTAGAGATTGTTGGAAATGACGTCATTCTGCTGTATAAAAAGTAACTGATCTGTAGTGAAATCCCCGGCTTAGTCAGTGACTTTCTTATACTATGGGCGCGCGGTCGCAAGTGTTCTTGTTAGTATTAGCGGGGCGTTCTCGCCAAAACCCATATATGCACTTCTCTGGCTCCAGCCTTTAAAAACGTCTCACTCACGGCTCGCGCCGTTGCTCCAGTTGTCATTACATCGTCAATGACGGCGACTACTTGACCGGTAACATACTCAGGTCTACTTATCAGAAAGGCATTTTTTAGATTCGTTTGCCGCTCCTTCGCCGACAGTGATAGTTGGGTTTCGGTGGCTTTGACACGTTTAATGTTGGTAAATAGTGGGATTTGAAAATATTTTGAAAAATACTTTGCTAGCAGATCGCTTTGATTAAACCCGCGACGGAGATGTCTGTACCAATGTAGAGGAACAGCCGCAATCAGGGTAGGTTTTGCTATTTGTTCGTAAGTGCTCGCAAACTTTCTAGCAGCTATTATAGAAAGTGTGTGTCCGTAGCTTAACTTATGTCTATATTTATAAGCGGCAATTAACTGCGCCACTGGGACATCGTAAACCCAGCACGCTTCGGTACGGGAATAGGGGGGTGGTGATTGCAGGCAACCCCCACAATACCTGGCAGATATATCGGATATTGGCAACGCGCAGCTTTCGCAACAGGCGCCGAGAATTGGCAGCGACAGCTCGCAAGATTTACACATGTCCAATGTGAGCTGGCTTGCGCTATAGCACAATATGCACTGCCCTGGGAAAAGGCGACGGGCAAGAAGCCGAAGCGGAGAAATCCCCCCGACTGAGTCAATATATCTGTTAACCATAAAATCCTTTTAAGTTGACAGTCGGGTTTTAGTCCCTATGATAGGCGTCTACTTTAAGGTATATCAATTTGCTTGGCCACGAATTAAATTTCTCATAGGCGAGGTGGTTGATGATCGAATGAATAGATCGATATAGCAAAGAATTGCTAGTAGACAATGAATCGAGGCACGATGATGAATACGGTTAGCAGCTCAACCATTCGTAATAACTGGACTATTAAAGAAGTTCAAGCATTGTTTGAACTGCCGTTCAACGACTTATTGTTTGAGGCGCAGACCATTCACAGAGAGAACTTTGATCCCAATAGTGTTCAATTGAGTACTTTGTTGTCGATAAAAACGGGCGCGTGTCCTGAAGACTGTAAATATTGTCCGCAAAGCAACCGATATGACACGGGCTTGGTGACTGAAAAGCTGTTAGAGGTTGAAAAAGTGCTTGTAGAAGCACGTCACGCAAAAGAGTCCGGCGCAACCCGGTTTTGTATGGGGGCTGCCTGGCGCTCGCCCAAGAAAAAAGACATGCCCTATGTCGTGTCAATGGTTAAAGGAGTGAAAGCACTTGGCTTAGAAACCTGTATGACCCTCGGTATGCTAACCGACACGCAGTCTGAAGAGTTAGCTTTAGCCGGGCTCGACTATTACAACCATAATCTCGATACGTCCCGGGAATACTACAGCGAAATTATTACCACTCGCACTTACGATGACCGTCTGGACACTCTTCATAACGTTCGCGAAGCTGGGATAAAAGTGTGTAGCGGGGGTATTGTTGGTATGGGGGAAGCACAGAGAGATCGTGCCGGACTTTTGGTCCAGTTGGCCAACTTACCCACACATCCTGAGAGTGTGCCAATCAATATGCTGGTGCGTGTAGAGGGGACGCCACTTGCCAATGAGGAACCACTAGACCCTTTCGACTTTATCAGAACAATAGCGATCGCACGGATACTGATGCCGAAGTCTCACGTACGTTTGTCTGCGGGACGTGAAGAAATGAGCGAAGAGCTGCATGCTTTAGCTTATTTTGCGGGGGCAAATTCCATTTTCTGCGGCAAAAAATTACTCACGACGGCGCTGCCAGCAACACATAAGGATTTGGCATTATTTAATCGCTTGGGCATAAAGAAAGAAGAGTTCGCCACAAAGCATGATGACGATCACATGGAAGATCGCCTGCTAGAACAAGTCCAGAAAGTACAGAACGACAAATTCTTTTATAGCGCAGTCAATTAGTTGAGTTTATACCGAACTTGAAGAGAGGTACTTGCTGAAGTTGCAGCAATGTCTCAATTGTTTAAGGCTTTCTATTGGCTTATTGTGCCGATTCTGGGGGTGTAAATGGTTAGGCTTGGATTGTCTCTCCTTCATTCTGAAGCGCTATCAATGGACTAGCGCACTTCTTTTTTTACAGGCCTGCCCAATCTAAAAAATCGGCTTCATTCGTAGCCAGTAAGACAAAATCCGGAATATACTAACCACCATCGATGCCGATTTATCGACATGTATTGCTGTGAAGTGAGAGGGGTGTCGATAGTAAGGCGAGCGTAACTCAGTCACCGGTGTAAGGGGTTACTAACCTATTTTTAAGGGATTGTGATAATGGCAAGACACAAATTTTTTATCGCCGGTTCAGAAGCCGGCGTCGGGAAAACACTAATTGCATCGGCTATTTTGGTAGCTGCGCGAGATAAAGGCTGGTCAACAGTAGCAATGAAACCGGTTGCTACTGGCTGTCGGCAGACGGTTTCAGGTACTCGTAGTGACGACGCTTTACTGTTGCAAGAACTGATGAGTGTGTCGATGCCCTACGAGCAAGTTAATCCGGTTGCTCTCGAGCCGTCGGCTGCCCCGCATATTGCTGCCGGTTTACTCGGCAAGCGTTTGTTGGTTTCCCAGTTAGTTGGTTTTTGCAGAGGCATATTAATGCAATCGGTCGATCTCGCTGTCATCGAAGGCTCGGGAGGATGGAGAGAATTATTAAACGTGCGGGAAACATTAGCCGGTGTGCCGAAAGAGCTCCGTTTACCTGTCATTTTCGTCATTGCTATCAACCGAAATTGTGTTAACCATGCCATGCTGACTGTTGAAGCAATTGCGCGCGACGGAGTTAGCTTAGCTGGGTGGGTAGCAAACGATTTGAGCGGCGATACCATTGCTCATCAGGAGATAGTTGCAACGTTAAAGTCTCTCATTCACGCGCCCTGCTTGGGCGATATTCCTTTCTTGACGTCTCCTACGGCAGAGGAAGCTGCTATTCATCTAGAGTTGGGACACGTTATAAATAAATAATATTCATAACAAAATCATCTTGGTTAATGCTCGCTAAAACGCTGTTAAAGATGGCATTTTCTTCATTCTTTTGCTTAAATAATAACCAAAGGGCGCGCGCCGCTTGTTTTCCGCTAGGATGACGAGTTGTTCCTATGTTAGTAAAGCGTTAAGCGTCAGAGTAAAAGGTCTATTGTTGAGGTAATTATTGTGGTTGAATCTGTATTGTCGACGGGACTTGATGGAATTAAGTCGGGCATAGGTAATGCTCAACAGGCAGCTCAGGATATTGCCAGTGTAGCAACGACGGCTGACGTGAACGATTCAACGTTACCCAATAGTGCGGGCCCAGCTTCTGTTGTTAGCTTGACAGAGTCAATGCTACAGTTACAGAGCAGCGAAACACAAGTACAGGCATCTGCAAAAGTCGTCGAGACCGCAGATAAAATTCTTGGCGCTTTACTGGATATAAAAGCTTAGCGGAGCGTTGGCATGCCTTTTAACTTGTAATCCTTACAATTCATGGAATACAGTTAGGGTTAAGACAGATCGGATATGAGTACTCTTGGGTTTAATACATCGGCACTTGCCAACGTCGTAACGCCTTTTAGTCCTGTGGCTAAGTTGGCAGTTGGTCAAGAAAGTCCGGAGGGCAAAAGTGAGGCGTTTCCCCCCATAGAAGAGCTTGCGTCTGCCGCCGCTGTTGGTAACGAAGATACGGGCGAGGTTTCCGCCAATAATGCTGCCGGGAATAACGTCGCTGGGAATAGCGGTACCGATCGTCTCCAAGCACAAGAAAAAGTGCAGGCTCAGCAACAGGAGCGACAAGTTGAAGATCAAAAAATAATTCGTGAGCTTGCGAGCAGGGATCGCGAAGTCCGTGCGCATGAACAAGCTCACTCCTCCGTCGGTGGACAATATACTGGCGGGCCCAGTTACACGTATAAACGCGGCCCAGATGGAGTCAGCTATGCTGTTGGCGGAGAGGTGTCAATTTCTTCCCCGCCCACTGGTGACCCAGAAGTCACCTTACGTGCAGCCGAACAGATTAAACGAGCCGCTCTGGCACCCTCTGACCCTTCTCCGCAAGACCGCAGGGTTGCCGCGCAGGCCGCGCAAACAGCTTTGCACGCTAGAGTTGCTATACTTCAGCAACAAACTGAAGGACGAGTTGAAAAAGGAAATGAAGTAAAACAGGAGCGTGTCGAAAATCTGCAAAAAGAAACCGAGAGTGAAAAAATGGTAGCAGAAGAGGTCTCGTATCAGGAGCGGTTGGATAGCCTGCTTCAGTCCTCACGGCGCAGTGCGCTGCTGAATGATCAGTTGTTTACTTTCGAGAAGGTCGATGAAAGCTCTAGCGTCGGCGAAGTACTCGATGAACTAGCCTAATCCTTGTAATAACCAGCCCTGTAAATGCGGTTCTATCATAGGCACTTCTAGGTGTGGCCCTGCTCTACAGGGCTATTATTTATTACTCGTTGATTAAAAAGGCGTTCCTTTCTATTTTTCCTAGGGCTTGGCCAATAATTTTGCAATAATGGTTGGGTAGGCTTAACTTGAAGCAGGTAAATATAATGACAAGAGAAAATAGGCTGTACCCTGAAGATCAGGCGAAGGTCGACGAATTCCTATCAAAAGGTGTTAATTCGGTTGAACGAAAACCCTTCAAGCCTTTTAAGCTGTTATTGGTCTTGTTTATTGTTGTCAGCGGATTAAGCTGGATTAGCCTGAAACTGCCTGAGCTGGCAGGTATCTATTAACGCTTCTATCTTGCCTTCCGGTTGGTGTGGCAGTCTGGTAGCGCACTTCCTTCTGGAGGAAGGGGTCGGAGGTTCAAATCCTCTCACACCGACCAAAATATACAATAATATCAATATTTTATGTTTTTGTATTTTATTGTGTTATCGATTCCCTACAATTTAAGTCCATATTAAGTCCTGTCAGATACCGCAATTCCCTTGATGCCACATTATACAAGGAGACTTAAAATCTCCCGGCGGTAACGCTGTACCGGTTCAAGTCCTTTCCCGGGCAACACTTTCAACGATAGTGGTCACTAACACAATATTTTATGTAGACGCAATGTAGACAAGTGAATTGAGTTTTACTGTTCTATTCGCATTGATAAATTCAAAAAATAATCCAAAGATAGAGTCTGCTTTGTGCCAACAAGAGGCATCAGCAATTGATTTTATATTTTGGATTATTGCTTCAAGTCTTATCGCTTGCTAGCCTCACAACCGACAAAATGCGGGTAAAGTACCGGCAGCTTTATGAGCAAACGAAAACAGCCCCAAAAGGGGCTGCTATTCGCGCTACTTACTTGACCCGCTGGTTGCGATGGACGCAAGCGGGGCTAGACAGAGTCGGTTAGTGTTGGCGACGTACCTTACGGGAAATCCCGAGACCCGCTAGGCCCAGCATTAACAACGCTAAACTAGCTGGCTCGGGGACAGCGCTCGTTTCCGAGGTGGCGTAGGCCCAGTAAAATCGGTCTCCAGTCACATTATCACCGAATGGGCACGTGAAGTCCGTACAGGACGCGTACGTGACATCGCGGTACCATACTCCCACAGCTTCATTATTGTCGATTTCATATCCGAAGCCGGGACCATGGCCATTGTGGTTGTCATCATCCATCGGGCCTACATCACCCTGATCGCCTAGTGCGATGGCAAGGGCCCTCGCTTTCGTGACATCGCCCCACCATGACTGGCCTTCCAGGTCGTGTAAATCATTGACAGTGTTAAAACTACCAAATGCCCACTCGATGTCGTACGACACGGTGCCGACTGTGATCGGGACAGCCCACGCCGGAGTGGTGATACCTAAAGCCAATATAAGTGCAAAAATTGTTTTCATAAGTTTGATCCAAATGCGTAAAAAGTGAATTCCCATCGTTTGATCCCCGGTGACGTGTAAATTCGCTGGATTTATAAGTTCTAACGTCACATGACATACCTTGAATATATTAATCATAAGTCAGGCCACATAAAAAACCGCATTCCTAATACAAACGTCCCGAGAGTATAGGAAGAACAAACGTCTTCCCAGTTTTTGTCCGCAGCCTCTGTCCTTGATATGAGCTAGGGTAACAATAACGCTATTTTATAGGCAAATATTGCGCCAGAGTAAAAACATCCATAAAATCAAGAGGTTATAATATACCGCTACAGCGGCTCACAAATAAGTGTAAAGTTTTTCGACGCTTGGCAGGTCCGTTAGCTTCTGGACAGTCGAAAGCTTCCGAGAGTACAGCTAAGGCCTCAAACGGGTCAATAAGAGTCATTGGTGTGACAATGTAATCTGCTGAATTGAAGTTTTTGAATGCGGAATCCTTAAAATCTCCCGACAGCTATGTTGTACTGGTTCAAGTCAGG
>JBLHNZ010000154.1:0-8244 GCA_047623245.1 Oceanicoccus sp.
CCCTACGGCAAACAAGCTATTTAATGTCGGAATTAACGACGCATTAAACGCGACTGATCTTGCCTTAACATAATCCGTGTGCTGCGAAAGCTCTGCGGATAAACGCTCAGAAGACAAACTAATAGCAGTCATCGCATTCGCGAAAATCATACCCGCAAGCGGTATGAGTTGCCGTGGTGAATACCACGGAGATATGGCTAGAACCCCTTGTGTTACGGTAATCAGAGTTACTGTACCGCCAACTAGAATGGCGACAAAAGAGGCGACATACAAAGGTCTCGTACGCGTGTGAAGGGGATTTAAACTTATCCAGGTAGCGGCAACAATCATCACAACCAGAGCACTCAACACCAGGGCGAGTTGCTGAGACTCAAATAGATAGGACAGCACATAGCCTATCGCCAATAATTGCACCAACATTCGGCCCAATGCATACACGCTTTTCTTGACACCCATTCGCCACTTGTAGAGGATAATGAGAACGGGTATGGCAGGAATAAAAACTAACGCCAAATTTTGTAAAGGAATTTCATTGAGTGCTGCAACCATCTCAAACCCATTATTTTTATTAAGTTTGCAGCGCCTCTCAACCCCTCACGCTATGAAGGTGTTCCAAGGCCAGACAAATTATAAGGACGCTGTGAAATGTAACAATCTAGCAATGGTAATCTCGTAGAGATAATTTCATCCGTTTTTATTGTAGACGATTTTAGGGTGATAAACGTGAAATATCCCATTGATCTTCAGCTCGGGTATAAACAAAGCGATCGTGCAAGCGATACTCACCTCCTTGCCAAAATTCGATCTCTACAGGATCAACTCGATAACCGCCCCAGAAATCTGGCACGTCTATTTTCCCATCGCCAAAAGCTTCCTTAATTTCAAGGTATTTTTCCTCTAACACCCGTCGAGCGGAGATTGGATGGCTCTGCCTCGAAGCCCAAGCGGCCAATTGGCTTTCTCGTGGACGGGAAACGAAATATCGTAAATTATCGACCTTGCTTAGCGGCGTAGCCACACCATTAATGATGACTTGTCTGTCGAGTGGCAACCAGGAAAAATGTAAACTCACCTTGGCGTTAGCTTTTATATGCTGAGCCTTTCGACTGCCCAAATTAGTAAAAAAAACAAATCCTCTCTCGTCTAGGCCTTTTAGCAGCACCATACGTTGATAAGGCATACCCGAATCATCTACTGTCGCTAAAGTCATCGCCGTCGCATCTCGAACTTCCAGCTCTTTTGCTTTACGCAACCACCCTTCAAACTGCTTGATGGGACTGTCATCGAGTTCTTCGCGACGTAAATTGCCATGATCGTACTCTCGTCGATCACCGGTAATATTGAAACTTTTACTCATGGAGTTGCATCGCTCTGTTTAACCCACTTTAAGACCGGTACTCACAATAAATACAATCACTTATGCGAATTCGGCCATCTATAAAAGTAACGTCTAGCCGCACTTAGAATCGCCACAACTTAAACAAGTCATACAACCGTCCATTAAGATACTCGCTTTCGTCATGCATTTTTTACATAGTGAAGCGCCAGCGGGATAACCGGTATCACTCGAGTCTAGATTTTCTTGTGACTTTTCAAAAGCCGCACGCTTTTCGTCCATAATTTGTTGCTGATGATCACTGATTTTTTCGCTTTTAATCATCCCGATTTTTTTCAAATGAGACTCAATCGCACACCCTAACTCGGCGACCAAAGAAGGCATAAATACTCCACCTTTTTTGAAGTAACCACCTTGTGGATCAAATACCGCTTTTAGCTCTTCGACCAAAAAAGTAATATCCCCCCCTTTGCGAAACACCGCTGAAATAACTCGAGTTAATGCAACCACCCACTGAAAGTGATCCATATTTTTGGAGTTGATAAACACTTCAAAGGGACGACGCAGCTCGTAATCCGTGCCGGAATTTAGAACAATATCGTTAATGGTTACATATAAAGCATGTTCCGATAACGGCGTTTTGATCTTATAGGTAGACCCCTCTAATTCTTCCGGGCGCACGACCTTTTCGTGCATTTGAATGACTTCGGCTTCAGGCTTTAACTCGGGCACAGCACTGGCGACAACAGTGTCTTTCTTGACAACCTGAAAACCGACGATGTCGTGCTCAATTTTTTTAATAGTCATGATATTTTACTCTTAAAGTTTTCCGTAATAGCCTTCTTTCAAGGCATCAAATAAATTGGCTGCAGAATGGGTTTCACCATCGTATTCGACGGTCTCGTTCCCTTTTAGGACTATAGTACTGCCATCGGCCAACTTGAACTCATATTCGGTATTTTCCAGATCTTCTTCTTTAACAAGAACGCCTTGAAAAGCTTCGGGGTTAAAACGGAAAGTTGTGCAGCCCTTAAGACCTTTTTCGTGCGCGTAACGGTAGATATCTTTGAACTCTTCGTAGGGATAATCGGTCGGCACATTCGCTGTTTTGGAAATAGAAGAATCAATCCATATTTGTGCAGCGGCTTGAATATCGACGTGCTGCTTCGGCGTTACGTCATCGGCGGCAATAAAATAATCGGGTAATTGCTCTCCTTCTTTATCGGAGAAAGGCATGGCCTTTTCATTAATCAAACTACGATAGGCCAATAGTTCATAGGAAAACACATCCACTTTCTCTTTTGTCTTTTTTCCTTCCTGAATAATATTTCTAGAATAGTGGTGAGCGAAACTTGGCTCAATACCATTACTGGCATTATTGGCCAAGGATAGAGATATAGTCCCAGTTGGCGCAATCGAACTGTGGTGAGTAAATCGTGATCCAGTGTCTGCCAGCTGCGCAACTAACTCTGGCTCAACTTCCGCGAGTTTTTGCATGTACCGGCTGTATCGACTATGCAGTACCTTGCCCTTTATCTGATCGCCAGCCTTAATACCATCTCGACGCATTTCAGGACGTAGACGCAGCATATTCTCGGTGACTAAGAAATCTTGATTCATAATCGGCGCTGGCCCTTTTTCCTCTGCCAACTGCAGTCCACACTTCCAGCCGGTAACAGCCATAGATTTGGCAACGTTCTCGGTAAACTCAACAGAACCGGCATCACCGTATTTCATACCTAACATGGTAAGGGTCGAGCCAAGACCAAGAAAACCCATTCCGTGTCGACGTTTCTGCTCAATTTCGTGACGCTGCTCCTCCAGTGGCAAGCCATTAATTTCTACGACGTTGTCTAACATACGAGTAAAAATAGATACCGTTTTTTCGTAGCGATCCCAATCAAATGTCGCTTGATCAGTGAAAGGCTTATCGACAAAGCGAGTCAGATTTACAGAACCTAACAAACAACTGCCATAAGGCGGTAAGGGTTGTTCTCCGCAAGGATTTGTTGCCCTAATTTCCTCACAAAACCAATTGTTGTTATATTCATTCACCTTGTCGATCAGAATAAACCCTGGCTCGGCAAAGTCGTAGGTAGAGCTCATTATCACATTCCACAACTTTTCTGCGGGGATAACTTTCGAAATCAAACACGCTACTAGACCTTCATCGTTAACAACATATTCGTCATTGGAGGGATGTACACGCCAAACCACACGTTCGGGGTCCTGCAAATCAATGGTATTCTGTTCTAGCTCTTTTTTCCTGAGAGGAAAAGCCAAGGACCACGGTGCCTTTTTTGCCACTGCTTCCATGAACTCGTCTGTTATCAACAAAGAAAGATTAAATTGCCGAAGGCGGCCATCTTCTCTCTTCGCTCGGATAAACTCCATAACATCGGGATGACCAATATCAAATGTAGCCATTTGAGCGCCACGTCGACCTCCGGCTGAGGATACGGTAAAACACATTTTATCGAATATATCCATAAACGATAAAGGACCCGAAGTTTGCGCACCAGCACCAGAAACGTAAGCTCCTTTTGGGCGCAAAGTAGAAAATTCATAACCGATACCACACCCGGCCTTTAACGTTAAACCGGCCTCCAGATTTTTCTCCAGAATATCTTGCATAGAGTCTTTAATATTACCCGACACGGTACAGTTAATCGTCGATGTCGCAGGCTTATGCTTTTGTGCACCGGCATTGGATATAATTCTACCAGCCGGGATCGCGCCTTGACGCAATGCCCATACAAATTGCTCTTTCCAGTGTTGCTGGGCCTCGTCATCAATTTCTACTTCCGACAATGCTTCGGCAACCCTGTGGAAGCTTCCATCAATGTCTTCGTCAACGTAGTTACCATTCTTATCTTTTAAGCGATATTTTTTGTCCCAGATATCCAGAGACGCGTTCTGTAAAGTTATTTCTTTTTGGAGCAAAGGTGCCAGAGTTAGGCTTGGGGATGAAGTCATGTCAATCTACCTGTAGATTATTATGTAATACGCCGATTGGGGGAACCGTGCGTTAAAACGATCGGGACGACAACGACCTGCACTAAAACAGGGAGTTTTTTCTGAAAAAACACGACAACTAGTGCCATGCGCCGAGAAAGGACACTATATATAGACTTTAAGACGAATTCCATCACTTTTGTAACTAAGTTGTAAAACAATCTAAAAAAAAATTCTGTTGCCTAAAAAGTGACTCGTCAGCGAGTGCCAAGTCATCTCCGTCTCTTTTGTCTGGAGACGAGACAACAAAACTCAAAAGGTAAAACGAGGTGAGATTGAGCAAATAGGCCTCCCGCAAACTCGGGCACACTGACAACCTTTTTTGCATTAAAAAACCGTGTTTCTGCCACTTGAGATCTAAATCGCGATAGGTCTTTCAGAATTGAGCACGACACATGAATGAGGGAAAATACAGACCGACTAAAGAACGAAGAGTGAATGCGGAAAAAACAGACAACACTGCCATATTAATCCGCAACTCAAAATTATGGGGCTATCTAGTAACTGTCTTCATTGTATTGCACGGACAGATTATCAAAGCGCGAATGTTGCCCGACAAAGGCCACTCGAGTAGTTCCGATAGGTCCGTTTCTCTGCTTGCCTATAATGACTTCCGCTATGCCTTTATCGGCACTATCTTCGTTATATACTTCGTCCCGATAGAGAAACATAATCACGTCAGCATCCTGCTCGATCGCGCCCGATTCACGCAAATCAGAATTAATAGGCCTCTTGTTTGGCCGTTGCTCAAGCGATCGATTAAGCTGGGATAACGCCACGACAGGACAATTAAATTCCTTGGCAATGGTTTTTAGAGAACGTGAGATTTCCGAGATTTCTGCGGTACGCCCTTCACTAGACCCTGTTACCTGCATTAATTGCAGATAATCGATCATAATCATGGCCAGGTCACCGTGCTCACGCTGGATACGTCTGGCTCTCGATCGCACTTCCGTGGGTGATAACGCCGCCGTATCGTCTATAAATAGCGGCCGATCTTTCAAACGGCTCACTGCTGCACTCAATTTCGGCCAATCTTCCTCATCCAGCTTTCCGGTTCGCACTTTTGTCTGATTAATTTTCCCCAGCGATGACATCATTCGCATAATCAGCGATTCAGCAGGCATTTCCATACTAAAGACAAGGACCGGTTTATCGCCGGTTAATATCGCGCTTTCGACCAGGTTCATTGCAAAGGTCGTCTTACCCATTGACGGCCTGCCGGCCACGATCACCAAGTCGGACGCCTGCAAACCAGACGTCATTTCATCCAGTCCAGTGAAGCCGGTACTCACACCGGTAATATTCCCATCGCTATTAAAGAGCTCGTCAATGCGCTCAACCGCGCGTTTCAAAAGGGGATTTACTTCTTCGGGGCCGCCCATTTTGGGTCGCTCTTCCCCAATTTGCATGATTTTACGTTCGGCTTCATCGAGCAAGTCGTCGCTTGTACGACCTTCTGTATTGAAACCACTTTCCGAAATATCATTGGCAACGGAGATTAGCGAGCGTAGAGTGGCGCGCTCTCGAACGACCTTAGCATAGGCGCGGATATTTGCAGCACTAGGGGTATTATTGGCAAGCTCGGCCAAATACGAAAACCCGCCAACCTGCTCTAATTCACCGATACTTTGGAGGGCAGTTGACAGTGTTATTACATCGAGAGGTTCACCAGCTTCTACCAACACGCCCATTTGTATAAAAATATGGCGGTGACTGCCCCGGTAAAAATCCTGAGGACTAACCTGATCGGCAATGCTGTCCCAGGCGTCATTGGCAATCATTAAGCCACCCAAAACAGACTGCTCTGCCTCGAGCGAGTGAGGCGGCATTTTTAACTCAGACAAATCCGAATCCATACCGAACCCCAGATCAATAACATCAGAGGGAAGTTCTACGGGCTTGTCGGAAAAACTATTTGAATCCACAGGAGGTTTATCTGTCGGTTGATTTTCAGAGGAAGCATTGTCGGGCATTTGGCAGCAAAACAAAAGCCGCCGCAAAAAAAAAGCACTCTATTTAAAGCCTGACAGCTTTAGAGTGCTTTCTCAAATGACAGGAAAAAATCCCTGCCACTAACTAGAACATAAGGCTATATAGCTCGACTATTCGGCAATGACGGACAATACGATCGCCTGAGTCACATCTGAATGCAGCTGAATATTAACTTCAAATTCACCAAGCTCGCGAATAACACCATTAGGAATACGAACTTCAGATTTATTAACTGGCACACCGGCTGCGGTAATGGCATTCGCAATATCACGGGTACCAATAGAACCGAAAAGCTTGCCTTCTTCACCAGCATTCGCTTCGATGGTAATACTCACTTCTACCAACTTAGCAGCACGCGCTACTGCACCACCTTGCTTCTCGACAGCAGCGGCTTCCAATTCAGATCGACGAGATTCAAAATCAGCAACGTTTGCGTCTGTAGCAGGTACAGCCTTTCCGAACGGGATCAAAAAATTACGACCAAACCCTGCTTTTACAGCAACCTTATCGCCTAAGTTGCCCAATTTACCGACTTTTTCCAATAGAATAACTTGCATTGTATTCACCCTCTATTTTCTTTTTAGGTCCGCATTTTTGGGGACCATAAATTCTTAAATTCTTTTACGAGCTCAGCTGTCGTGACCGTTATCGGGCCTACCACTCGCCAAACGTTTTCGAATATCCAGCCAACTATCAGCAACCGCCAAAATTAGTAGCAACGCCCTTACAGGCTCTAAAACCAACCAGCTACAATACAACAAAACAAACCAACTGTTCTTAATCTGCTTTTGTGCTGCCAAACCGTGAATCAGAGCAAAGCCGGTAAATATAAACGGTACCGCAAATATAATGGCCCAAAACGTATAATCGGACCCCATCAACGAAACCAAAATACCCAGCGCCAACAATATCGTTGTTGACTGTGGCGACAAACGCAAGCTGTGAAACTCGGCGCGGAAGCCACCAGGATTAAAAAGCAATGCCTGCCACCAACGCGCCAAAACTAGGCACATAATGATAGTAAACGCATTACTTAAACCTAATAAACCCGCTATTTGCTGTGCGGTTGGCAACGGTATTCCCGTTGCGGGCTTTAATGCTTGAGCCGATTGGACAGCGCCTTCCGCGCCCTCAAGTATCTCTTTGCTCGCCAGTAAGTCAGGCTGTTTGCCAATATCGGCAAACGCGTCTCCCAGTAATTGCAACATCAGTTCAATGTACCCAGAACCGACCGTTAACATCAAATAGGCAGTTACTACACCGCTGAAAACTGCTGCCATCAAGGTCAAGGACCATGATGCCGTTGTTCTCAAAATTGACGCGACGACTGCAACACCTAACAAAGTCGTTATCGGAGTTGTATCACCCCAGGCTGCAAGTGCAGTTGCTGGAATTAAACCCCAGAACAGCAAATACCCACCCTGAGCGACACCCTTGCGCAACGTCACTAAAGCGATGATCGCGGCGCCTACCCAGGCAAACAAAACTGTTCCAGTTGCGAGCACGACCGCCAAAACGGCTTGTGAACGCCCTTTCATTACATACTCAGCCAAGGCGCGCATGTGAATTACCGGAATTTAATAATGGTACGGAATATCGACTTATTTATGCTGGTCGGTATACGGTAGTAAAGCCAAAAAACGTGCGCGCTTGATGCACGACGACAATTGACGCTGATACTTAGCTTTTGTACCTGTTATACGGCTAGGTACAATTTTGCCAGTTTCAGAAACATAGGCTTTTAAAGTGTCTAGATCTTTATAATCAATCTGGTCAACGCCTTCTGCTGTAAAACGGCAGAACTTACGACGACGGAAAAAACGTGCCATGGGATTACTCCTAATTCAATTTAGTTGTTGCCGATTACTATTGGCCAGTTTCTGCAGGGGCAGGGGCTG
>JBLHNZ010000155.1:0-8229 GCA_047623245.1 Oceanicoccus sp.
CGCAATGCTGTCATTTAAATTGACGATTCCAATATTAGCAGCCTTCGTTTGTGCTCCTGCTCAGGCTTACACTCTGGGGGATGATCTACTGAATTATTCAGTCTTAGGCGGCGGCACATACGTGACTACGGGGGACAACGCCGATATTTACGGCAGCGTAGCGGCCTTAGACACTCTAAACGTCGGCGCGAACGCCACCATCACTGGTGATGGCGAAGCCGGAGGTGCTGGTACCATAGGAGACACGGGGCATATCATCGACGGCTCCTTCTTGTCCGGTGGTGCAAACACCTTGGGTGCTAACGGCATCATTGATGGAGATTTTCTTGCAGGTGGCGCCCTAACGGCATCCGCCTCTAGCACGGTGGGTGGTGACTCGCGGGCGGCAACTCAGACCGAATTGACTGCGATGACCGACCGTCGGGTCGCAGCCGTAAACGATCTCACTGCTGCCAAAACTTATTTTGATTCCCTAGGTGCGGGTACCGTACTGGCAGCGACCATGACGGTAGACACTACGCTTAATGCGGGTGTTTACAGTGCCGCTAGCTGGTCGACCACAGCCGGTACTACTTTGACCCTCGACAACCAAGGCGAAGATAATGCGATATGGGTCTTCAACATTGCCGATATTCTGGCCTTAGGCGGAGTATCGAATATTGTAATATCCGGTGGTGGGGTGAATTCCCAAGTGATCTGGAACACGAATGGTTATGCCACCGTAGGAGCTGGTGCCAATTTCGTCGGTACCATTCTCGCAACTAACTATATCTTTTTAGGCGACGGCGCCATTAACCTCGGTAGCAATTCATCTTCTTGCGGTGGCCTCTACTCAGTAACCTCGTACGTAACCTTGGACGCCAACGCTCAAGTCGGATCAGATGGCTGTGGCGTCTCGGTATCGGCCGTGCCGTTACCCGACATCCTCGTACTCAAATCCGTGCAGGTCTATTCCGATCCGGTAAACCTGCAAGACAACCCGAAGGCGATACCCGGGTCCGTGATGTTCTATACGGTTATGGTAACCAACCGCGGCGGATCGACCGATACTAATACGCTGGTTATTACTGATCCTATGCCCGCCAACACCGAGGTTTTCGTAAACAATATCAATGGGGCTGGCTCCGGGCCGCTACTTTTCACTGACGGCAATTCGGTAAGCGGGCTCAGCTACTCGATGAACAGCCTCGCCAGCACAACGGACAATATTTCCTTCTCTAACGACAACGGAGCTTCATTTGGTTATACCCCGATACCGAATGTTGGCGGCTATGACATTGCTGTAACGGATATAAAGGTATCCTTGAGCGGAGCCTTTAACGCTTCAAGCGGGGCACCCCACCCGAGCTTCAGTATCAGTTTTAGGGTTAGGGTGCAATAGGGGGGACAGATTGAAAGTGAGGACAGGGTTCAGTACCGGCTATGGCCAGGTCTTCAGCAATGGCGCCCAGGCATCTACACTAAACCCAGCCCTGTGTCATTCGCCAGACCTTCACGATTGTTCTGATTGGTTATTCTGAACAATGGGTATGCCGTTGTGAAATATCCCTCACGTCCACAATGCGTACATTTATGAAGCCATTGAAGCGGGTATTTAAACTGAGCGATCCTCTTTGTTACACCCTTGTCCGAAATAAGCGATTTATCATTAAAACCTCGGCACATATTACAAGTGCCGAGGAAATCATAAAAATAACCGTATGGCAATGAACTCGAAGCGGCAGCAGACTATTGATCTAGTTCAGGCACTACCGGTCGTTAGACCTAAAGACCTGATAGATCACCGTCTGCACAGAGATTACCTCTATGTTCATACATCGCTTTGAATCGCGGTGGCATAGACAGCAATATCCGTCGTGCTCATACCCAGTTGGCGAGCAGTGTTCTGCCAACCCTTTAAGGCTGCAAAGACCTCTACGATTATGGCTTCGGCCAGATCGTCTTTCAGTGCGAAAAATGGTGCTGCTTTACGGGCAATATCAAGGTCGGCGTCGGGGCTCTCTTCTGATATCCAGGTTGCTAGTTCACGCGTCTTCTCCACTAATGGCACGGGATTCAAATCATAGGCAGGTGACAGTCGCCATTTGTCGTCCCGGTCATAGAGGAATCCATGATTGCGCAAGTGATCGTCAAGATTGCCGATCAACACGCCAAAGACTATCCGCCGCCAGAGTTCGTGTAAATCAACCGTTGGCGCGCTTGAGTACATACGGATGCATTCGGCAATGTCTGTATAGGTCGCCTCGTCTCCGTCATTAAGACCCAACAAACTCATGGCTGACAAAAAGGGGATGCGTTGCCCATCCCGCCGGTCAAAGCGCGTGATCAATGCCACTGGTCGGCCAGCCACGTTCTGTAAACTTGCAGCAGCGACATTCAGCCCAGCCTTGCCGGCGAGCTTCATTGCCAGCACTTCACCATGCGGGATGCTGCGATCATCATCCGGTTTGGGAAACTTGGCGATGGCCAGTGAACCATCATTATCCACCACAGCCGATTTTGGACGCGCTCCACCGAGCGGCGAACCTTCATTTAAAAGTAGCTTTAAGTCTTCCGCCGTTTCCGTATTGCCATGGACAGCATCCACAGCATTCATGAGGGCCGGTAGCTGGATCAACGACGGTATACGGTAATGCCCAATGTCATGATCGAAACTGGCTTCGTTTTCCCGCTTGTAACGCAACGCTCCAATTCGGGTTCGATCAGTAATCGCTAGCAGGTAGTCAATTTCTGACAGGGTTCGCTCCTTACCGGCCTTGCGAAAGGCACGTTTGATCAATTGCTGTCCCCAACGGTCGGGCGCGGTATCTCGCAGTGCCCCGGGGAGTGCTGACTTGTCCGATGTGGTGTACATCTGTCCCCCACCCAGAGGTAAATTGGCCGGATCCAGGGCGAACGCATCAGGGTTATTGAGCCATTCCTCCGAGTACTCAAATACGGAGCTTTGACCACGGCGCTTAGCGACATAGCGACAGCTACCGACCAAATGAGTTGCACCAGCAAGGTCAATATAGATTTCGATGGTGTCCGTCATGATTTCAGCCTCTAGCGACTATTTTTATGATTACGGGCTAGTACTTTTTGAGGCTGAATTTTTTGAGGCAACCTGTCTTCGTCAATATCCAGCCCTAGGGTATCGGTACTACGATCAGCCAGATCTCCGAGACCTTCGATTAGCCCCAGGATAGATAGTACCGTCACATAGATACCCATTGAAACCGATGGATCACCCTTTTCAACCTTGTAGAGTGTGCCTCGACTGATGAATGAGCGCTCTGCCATCGAGACTGTCGAGATACGGCGTTTTTTACGCGCAACAGCAATGTCCTCACCCAGTTTGATAAGGGATTTCCGAGCCGCTCTCGGTAATGTACTGGTTGCCTGTGTTTTCATAATTTGTCTTATATAATGCTCAATAAAACTATTAACTGTATATAATATAAGACATTATGACCTATAATCTCAAAATCGTCCAGATTCCATTCATTGCCTGATCAATTACCAATAGCTCAGTTGACTCACCAGACCAAAACTTTGGCGCGCGGGTTGCTCTAATCAAAAATTGACAATGGATGAGTTCCACGGTTTCGCATAAATCTGTCGCGATAAAAAAAGTGATGCAACCTTATTTAGAGAGCCTTGTATGATCACCTTCAGAACTCATACCGGAATTATGTTATGTGAGTTCGTGGAGTTCTTGGGACACGTAACTTAATTACCTCGATCAACTTTACGCCCAGGTTTCCTTTCCTGTAAATCGCATTGCAGTAGCTTTTCTGCCCTGCCGATAAATTCTCCACTACCCAGGTACCGGCAGATAGATACCAAAATTGCCAATCCTTGTATGCTGACCTGGCATTCCTTTTTAAATTGTCTATTCTTGGAGGCCATCATGCACATATCACTTACTGCCGAATTAACATCTCGCATTAAGGCCAAGGTTGAAAGCGGTTTGTATAACAATGCTAGAGAAGTTATCCGCGAAGCCCTTCGGTTTATGGACACCCACGAAGATTCGATTCACGAGATAAAGTTAGCTCGCCTTCGCGAGCAGTTAAAAGTTGGTGCTGACCAACTAGAACGGGGTGAAGGTATCGCTATTGAATCGCTAGCCGGTCTCGATTCATTGTTTGACGATGTAAGCTCATCAACTCGTCATTGCGCCAGCAGCTAAACATGACTTGAAAGACATTTACCAGTATGGTCTGCGTCTGTGGGGTCAAACCCAATCAGATAGCTACATAACCAACATTAGAGATCAACTCTGGTCGCTGACAGAGCAACCACTAATAGGTATCGAGCGTCCAGAACTCCTGCCCGACATCAGAAGCCTTCCAATTCAAAGCCATACATTATTTTATCGAGCCACTGAGAATCGAGTTGAAACCATTCGAGTCTTACATGGCCGCCAAGATCCTCAAGCCATTTAAAATAACTCAAAAATCCGAATGCTCAACAGCCATATCTTTCAAAAATCTTAAATATTTTATCAATCTGGTAGAATATTTCACACTCGGAAAACAGGCCTGTTTTCTGTCTTGGGACACGGGTTCAGTTCCCTTTCCAGCAGGATATTTTAGTAGTACTAGAAAGAGTACCAGTCACTTACTTAACCAGTATTTTATATACTATTCAATGACTTACATTCTTAGTTAAGTTCCCGCCTTCCCACCAAATAAACGAGGCCAACCTTTAAGGTTGGCCTTGTTGTGTGTGCAGTCGGTGTGGATGAGAATCCGCGTTACGGGTTCACAAAATCGTCAGGAACGATTTAGAACAGCTCTGCTGGCTCGAAGAGTAAAATATAGGGATGTATTTAATAATTCCTAGTGCGACAAATCTCGAAGCAAGTATATTTGCTGCCTTTATTAATTCTACCTAGACGTTAGGGCATTTTTATTTCTATAACTTCCTATGTGTACGCATCAGTGTACTGAATAAGTTGGGCTTTCAATATTTACCAACTAAAACGGCTGGCCTTAAGCGCCTTCCACATAACACCATAATTTTCATAAGCCATCTGATTGACCGGCTTTGTCCGAGCAGGCGGTTTTCAGTAACATTGCCAGATAATATTTTTCATACTACAATGTACGACAATACCGTACATGAATGAATGAGAAAATCATGAATAGCATAAGCGTCAATCAGTTTAGAGATAACCTAAAAACATATGTTGAACAAGCTGTTAGTGAGCATGAGCCAATAAAAGTTACTCGCCGTGCTGGCGAAGATTTTGTTGTAATGAGCGCAGCCGACTGGGAAAGAGAACAGGAAACATTACACATACTGCAAAGCAGTAGTTTAATGAAGCAAATTGCTGACTCGATGGATACGCATAATAACAATAAGGGCTATAAGCCAACACAAGAGCAATTAAATGAGATCACTAGTCTTTGAAGGTAAAACTTGGATCATTTATGAACTATTGGGAGAGAAAGATAAAAAGCTTCACAAGGCACTATGCAAACTATTGAAGGAAATGTTGCGCTCTGACCCATCTAGCGGGCTGGGTAAGCCTGAACCATTAAAGCATAATTTAGAGGGTCTGTGGTCAAAGCGAATTTCCCGCAAAGATAGACTGATTTATAAATTTGATAATAACACCGTCTACATTTTCGCTATTGGTGGACATTACGACCAGACATAGAAAAAATAACGCCAACCCTAATAATCGAGCGGCAGCGAGGTCGATTTGAGATTTTTGCTAGATAAGCGTCAACTCTGTGGCCAAGATCCACAACGCCATTTAAAATAACTCAAGAATCCCGATTCTCAACGACCAAATCACTCAATAATTTCAAATATTTTATTATTCTTTTAAAAGTATTTCGCTCGTTAACCGTCCTATTTACGGTTTCCGGACGCCGGTTGACCGCCAGGGATGCCGCGGTCCGACGATTCGGGAATGCTGGCAATGCATCGTTACAGGGATGTAACTTATTAGAGCACCAAAAGTAGGCGCCCTTAAGCGATGCAGGATGCGATTGCCGAGGAGTGATTGCCAGTGCGACAAAATCGTCAGGAACAATTTTGAACAGCTCTGCTGGCCCGAAGGGTAAAATTCAGGGATGTATTTTATAATTCCCCCACCAAACAGAAAAGCTCCATCACGAAGTTGATGAGCTTTTTTGTTATTCGGTGTTTCGTTAGCGGATGCACTCGTGGGGTTTTATGGCTCGATTTTTGGATCTGCCTTACCTCTCTGGGACTGCCATACTATTCGTCTAAAAAATATAAATAGCCAAATGAAACCCGAAGCGGTTGAAATGGTCGGATAAAGACAACACCATATACTAAAATAGATTCAATGATTAAAGCCCTTTTATATCTCAGTTTATTCTCTGCTCACGGTATTGCAGCCGGAGAGGTCGTGTTGCCAGCCGACCAAACCTCACTGACACTGCAACTTGTCAGCACCGACCAGGTTGATGAAGGTAAACGTTTAGATAGCGATGACCCGGATATGTCGGTCGGCCATCCTATTCAAGATTCGCGAGAGAAAACACCATCAATAGTCGGCGATAAATTAGCGACTACCTATCCAAAAATAAATTCTGTTTCGAATTTCATCAGAGCGCCGCCCTTCTCCAGTTAGTTTTTTAGCAGTACTTGTTAATTCAGCTTAAAACCTATTGAGGAGAAAATCCCATGAATATTTTTATTCCGCGCCGTAATGGCACAGAAACGAAAAACTATCGAACTGACATTCGCAAAAAGCAAGCCGCTCTTACTAAATCTGTTCCCGTTATGACACCTCCCAGCTGTTATCCAGCAAAGAAACGTTTGTTCAACAGCTACAATCATCAGTCCATTGAATCACAGCATTCCTGTCATCATTCGTCACTCTTCTTAAATAACAATTTGGAGCAGGCATCATGAAAAAACTTAATTTTTATACAATATCTGATATTGATGAATTGGCCTGGCCGGATGAAGAACAAAATTTATCGCTTGAATCACCTGCCCTGTCGTTCTTTACTGATTTTCTGGAGATTACACCGCTTGTGATCGAGTCAAGCGTATCGGCTGTACACGCCAAAGAGCTGATGCAAAAATCGCATGTACGTATGAAAGTTGTAGTGAATGAAAGGAAACAATTCATTGGTATCATTAGTGCTGACGATATTATTGAACGTAAAATTGTTCAAAAAGTATCGAAAAACACAAAATACGACGAAGTTACTTTGATCGAGTTAATGACATCAAAACGGGATTTAAAAGCATTGGATTACAAAGAAGTTTCCAATTCGAAGATTGCAGATGTGATTTCCTCACTGAAAGATAACGGAGAACAACACTGCCTGGTTATTAATCATGAAACTCACCAAATTAGAGGGATTTTTTCCGCTAGTGATATATCGAGGAAATTACATTTACCCATTAATATACAGGACAAATCCAGTTTTTATAAAGTGTTTTCAGCTACCGGCTGAAAGGGAAATAAGTGATTAATTAGCCAATGAAATTACCTAACCCACATCAGGTGCTAGCGTAGTTCCAGCTATAAAAGCAGGAGTCGGAATGCCCCCTGTCGCGCGAGTTCCTGTGATAGGTTTTTCTTCGGCTAAAACGGATGTGTTCTGTTTAAGGCCAGGCCTTTGTGTTTGCAGTTGGTGTGGATGAGAACCCACATTGCGGGTGAGATAGACGGGCAGGATGCACCAATGCAGCGAAGGCCATGGATGGCCGAGAACTGACGAGCCGTCTCCACCAAAACTAAGTCCTAAATTACCGATAGTTGGAGATTTTTTATTTACACTCCTTCACCGGTGTACGAAATAATTTATATTTTCTGGATTTCCCACAGATACCGGTCATTTAAATTTCGGGATCGTAAGGCGAGTCTCGGCACAATGTCAATATTCCTCCACTGAACCAGGTCGATATCGCCGGCAGATAGGTCACCATCACCAGGAACACCATCAACACGAGCATAAAGGGAATCGCTGCCTTAACGACTCGCGATAAACTCATGCCGGTGATCCCCGAGGTAACAAAGAGATTGAGTCCAATCGGTGGCGTGATCATACCAATTTCCATGTTCACCACCATGATAATCCCCAGGTGAATCGGATCGATCCCCAATGCCATGGCGATTGGAAACACCACCGGTGCGACAATAACCAACAAGCCCGATGGCTCCATAAACTGACCGCCAATCAGCAGCAGAATATTGATCGCAATCAGGAAGGTAAACCAGTTAAAGCCGATGCCCAGCATCCATTC
>JBLHNZ010000156.1:0-8229 GCA_047623245.1 Oceanicoccus sp.
TACCCGACGGATCGGAAAAAAACATAGTGCCCTGTTCGCCCGACTCTCCCTTAAATCGCACATATGGTTCGATGATGAAATCGTCGATAAATCCCTTAACTTTCTCAGCAAAAATTTCCCAGTCGTCGAAGTTCATAACAACGCCATAATGAGGCACTGGAACTCCATGCCCATCGACAGGATTTGTAATATGCGTGATCTTGCCCGTTTTACCCAGTTGTGGATTAAGGTGGGTGACAAATTGGTGGCCGAACATATTGAAATCTATCCAGTCCTCTGTGCTTCTGCCCTCAGAAAGTCCCATCTTAGCACCATAGAAATCTCTGGCCTCATTGATATCACGAACTTGAATAGCAATATGAAAGGGTGTTAATGACATCGTTTTTCCTATAGGTAGTCGTGATGAACTCGTGGGGTGAATAGACTCTCTGGTGAGTCGAAAAATCTCAAAAATGTTGCACTGGTACCTCCGATATGAGGTGGCAGTTGATTGGTGTGATATTGCAATGAGGGTGTAAGATTAACGCAAACCCTGACTAATTTTAAGCTCTATTGATGAATTTGGGTGTCGCGGCTGAAATAGGTTCGGCTTTTACCGGCATTAAGCTTCCCAGTTCGATCGGATTCCTTCAATGACAGCCTGCTTATCGTTTTCCAATTGATTGAGAAACACCTTCGATGTATTGGTTTCTTTGTAGTGCTTACCACTCCACAGCGTTATTTCCATCAACATGGGCAAAAGATCTTTTCCCTTCTCCGTTAAGGCATAAATGGATTTTGCGCGGTTATTCTCGTCTACTGTTTTGGTGACCAAATCTCGTTCTTCCAAGCGTTTCAAACGATCGGCGAGAATGTTAGTGGACATCTTTTCATTGGAACTTAAAAAGTCCCCATAGTACGTTTTTTCCTTAAACATAAGGTCGCGGATTATCAGCAAGGTCCATTTGTCGCCAAAGGTCTCTAGGGCGTAGTTAATGGGGCAGTCTGAGCGGCGTGGGAAAAGGTCAGGTTTCATGAGTACGATAGTAACATAAGTCTACTTGCAAAACACAAGGGCTTGTCTTAATATTCACTTGCATTTTGCAAGTAGACTGCAATCCAATAACCTTCAGAGACTTCAGTAATGAAAAAATGGCTAAGGCCCAGTGTGTTTACAATGTTATTTCTTTCCGCAGGTTTGTTGTTTTTTAATAGTTGGTATGGTGGAAATCATTCTCTAAGTGAAGCGGAGATTAGCCGGTTCCTCAGCTATGTAGAAACGCTGGACCAGCCGAGTAAAAAATTTATCCAGCAGAATGACGTTCGGCGTTTTTTAACAGGTGATGATGGAAAACCTTTTTATGTAGTCAACTTCTTTCAATTCAAAAAACCGTCCGGAGTCAGTAGTTTTAACCAGTTCAGTCGACGTGTTGTTCCACTTTGGTTACGTTATGGAACGCATCCGGTTTTTTCTAGTACCGAGATGCTCGATGAACATAGTCAGTGGGACAGGCTTACCTTGGTCAGGTATCGAAGCCGTCGGGATTGGGTTGATATCGTGAGCAACCCAGATTTTATTGAGGCCTTACCATCGCGGCTGGCCGCGACTGAAAGTAATAGTCGTTTTATTATTACCGCCATTCTAATTCCTAACCTCTTTTTGTTACTGCTTTTAGTCGTAAGTGCTGCGTTGTGTATCACATACGCTCTGAAAAAATTCGCATTTAGGATTAAACGACGCGAACTTGCGTGACTTTCGCAGTAACCCTAGTCAAATGCGGCGCCGTCAAATAGTCGTGCGCCACATCCCCAGAGCTTACGCGCCCGCGACATACAGAGCTGTAGGACCAGCAACTTTGCAGAAAAATCAGATCCTGCGAATAAATATTATATTAAAGACCTGATCAACCCATAGGTAACTCGACATCAGTTAGTTTTAAAACTGTGATCGATCTCTCTCTTGAACCTAGTTCACCGTCACAAGTCGATTTATCTCCCATTGCTGCAGCTGTTTCATTGTATTAGGTTTACTGGACTCATATTTAACCACTACATGTAATTCAGAAAAGAGAGGATGGTTTCAATGTTATCAAGAGTCGATAGTCTAGCAGCAGTTACGCTTTTTCTAGGAATTGGTACAATCTTGACCGTCGTTATTCGATCGGTGTAGTTTACCTCCACGCATGTGGGGTCCGACTCAAATAGTGAATACGAAAGCAATCCGTTACAGACTACACACTATCAGCTCCATTTTGGTCCGCCATAGTTCGTCTCGACAGCCCTTGTCAGCGTCAGTTTTTTTGTAGTAAGTTGGGTTCAAAAGAGTGTTTACTCCGTCTATGCTCGCTTCAGATAGAACTATCCCCCCAAGATTATTATCGTTAAACTATTACCCTTAGGTATTACCCTTAGGTATTACCCTTAGGTATTGCCTTTAAGCAATTACTTTTAAAAGATTGCTTTCAACCTTCGTTCAGTAAAAATTACAACAATTGAAAGACATGGGGCAAACTCAAATGGTGTAGCTTTCTTCTGAGACCCAATGAAACACGACCGAAAAAGGAAAAATAATGGATAGCCCATATACGCTTTATGGAATGGAACTTTCACTTTATACAGGAAAAGTTCGTAGTTATTTGCGATACAAAAAGATCAACTTTAAGGAAGTGTTAGCAACCAGAGACGTGTACAAAACAAAAATTGTGCCGAATGTAGGCTACCCGATCGTCCCTGTTATTGAATCACCAGAGGGTGAATTTGTACAAGACACGACTGATATCATAGACTTTCTTGAGCATCGCTTTCAATCTAGATCGGTATATCCGGTATCACCCAAACAACATTTGTCTGCATTATTGTTAGAACAATTTGCAGATGAGTGGCTGATCATTCCCGCCATGCACTATCGCTGGAATTTTCCCGAATACAATAAAGCCTATTTGGAAAAGGAGTTTGGCGGTAACTCCAAACCTGAAATAACGGAAGAGCAACAGCGATTACAGGGAGAGCGAACTGGCGCTATGTTTAAGGGTTCTGTTCCGTTTCTTGGTGCTACACCCGACATGTATGACGCCATTGAAAACTGGTATGAGGAAATGCTCGGTCAGCTTAATAGCCACTTTGCCAATCATCGTTTTATTCTTGGCGACGCACCGACAATGGCCGACTTTGGTTTCATCGGGCCCATGTACGCTCATCTTGGCCGCGATCCCTATCCAATGCTACTGATGCAAGCCAAAGCACCCAATGTCTACCAGTGGGTCACACGAATGAGAATACTCGACGAGCTAAGCTTCGGAGAACTATTACCTAATGATGAGATTTCGCCGGAAATTGAAGCAATCATTGCCAGGATGTTTAAGGAACAATTTCCGGTATTGAAGAATTTGGTTTCGAAATTAGACGAATGGGCCCAAGCCAATCCAGATACCGCCATACCTCGCAGCATTGGAGAGCATGAATTCACCATCGGCGACAGTACCGGCAAGCGAATGATGTCACCGTTCAATCAGTGGATGCTACAACGCCCAATAAATTACTATCAACAATTAGACCGCCACACAAAGTCAGACGTTAAAAACTGGCTAGAAACAGTGGGGGGCGATAAGGCCATGTCAATGGAAATTCCAAAAACGGTAAAACGTCTCAACAATGTGTTAGTTTTTGATTAATTCATAAATATGGAGCTGGGTCTTGGGTGGTCATTCACGATTCAAGACTTGACCCCCATCTTCTTCCTAAAGTGATAGGATAGCCTCAAAATTCTATTGAGAGGTTATTATGGGCTTTTTAAACACTAAGTTAGTCATATGTTTATTAATTGTGACTAGTCTTATTAGTTGTTCGCAGCCAGCACCGCTAACTCAAGACTCGCAAAACGAAGTGAGTACAGTGACTCATGCGTCCCCATCAGACCTTGGTAACCCCCCCCAAGGAGCGCTGCCTCTCTCTGCGATACCCCTGCATTATCAATTAGATCTCAATATTGACCCCAGTCAGGATTCGTTCACGGGTCACGCGATCATCAAAATAAAATTGTTTGAAGATTTATCAGGCATTTGGCTTCACGGCAAAGACCTGCGTGTGAGCCGCGTTGAGTTAACGACCGCTGGTGGTTTGTCAAAAATGGTCAGTTACGACCAAAAGCTCGATTCAGGAGTAGCCTGGGTCGATTTTGGGCAAACGCTGGAGGCGGGCGACATCTCATTAAGCTTTGAATACCAGGCAGATTTTGATACT
Source organism: Oceanicoccus sp. (assembly GCA_047623245.1). Lineage (GTDB taxonomy): Bacteria > Pseudomonadota > Gammaproteobacteria > Pseudomonadales > Dasaniaceae > Oceanicoccus. Next base: position 4,219 of record JBLHNZ010000156.1, read on the forward strand.
AACCTCTCGGGATTGTTCAAGGTAGAAGAGCAGGGCGATGTTTATGTCTTAGCCAAATCGGAATCAATTCAGGCTCGCAAATATTTGCCAGGATTTGATCAGCCGGGATTTAAGTCACCTTATCTAATATCTATGACTATACCTAAAGGCTTGGTCGCCATATCGAACGCGCCGCAAGTCTCAGCTACCGATATTAATGGCCAACAGGTCAAAATTCAATTTGCCGAAACTCGCTCGTCACCCACCTACTTATTATCGATTGGGGTCGGACCCTTTGATGTCATTGATAAAGGTGTAATACCTAAAAATGAAATTCGCGATTTCGACATTCCTTTAAGAGCATTTGCACGGCGTGGCAGAGCAAAGGATATGAATTTTGTAATGGACATTACGCCTCGTTATGTGGAAATTTTTGAGAGAGCGTTAGGCCAACCTTATCCATTTAAAAAGCTCGATATTATTGCAGCGCCTCAATGGCCCAGCGGCGCCACAGAATTGTCAGCCGCCATTACTTATCGAGAACAAAAAGTATTATTAGGTGATAAACCAGCCCCCGGCGCTCGCTTATCAATTATGAATACTCACGCACATGAGCTTGCTCATATGTGGTTTGGGAATTTAGTCACCCCACCCTGGTGGGACGATTTATGGCTAAAGGAAGGGTTTGCTACATGGGCCACGCCGGTATTACTCAATGAGTTTGAACCCGATGGGGGTCATCAGCTCAGTGCACTATTGTCTAACTTTAGAACGATGAGTGCCGATGCCTTAGCAAGCACACGTGCGATTCGACAGCCAATCCTAAAAAACGAAAATATACGCAATGCCTACGATTCAATTACCTATCGAAAAAGTCAGGCAATTATCCACATGGTCGATAGTTATTTTGGTTCTGAAAACTTTCGCAAAGCCATGGGTAGTTATGTTGCTCAGTATGCGGACGGTGTTGCCGACTCAGCACAGTTTTATCAAAGTATTTCAGAACAAACCGGTGAGCCCGCTTTAACTGAAACATTTCGTCAATTTGCTGAGCAAAAAGGCGTACCGTCAATGCGAACGAACGTTATTTGCCAGGAATCACAAAAAACTAAAATTAACTTTTCTCAATCACGGTACCGGCCATTAGGATCAGAAATCAATGATAGCTCCCAATGGACGGTGCCCATATGTGTTCGCTACGGGTTTGAAGGAAGCGATAATCAAAAAGAATGTGGTTTAGTGAATCCTCAAGAGAGTAGTCTTACGCTGAATACGACTGAGTGTCCAACGTGGCTGATGCCGAATGCCGACGGTAGTGGGTATTATCGCTGGGAATTAAATAGTGACGATCTAAACGCACTGTTTGAAAATTATAATGAATTGAACAACGGCGAAAAAATTGCGTTGTTTGATGCGGTATTGTCGGGGTTCGAAGCAGGCGATATTGATCAATCAATTTTACTGAAGGCCATCGAACTGTCTTCACAGTCCGATGTTCGCCAGTTAGTTGAATTGCCACTGGGCAAATTAGGCCACTATATTCATAAGATTTTTAGTCAAGCGGAATCGGAAAAAATAAGGAAGCTAGTGACTCCGTGGTATTTGATGAAGATTGCTAAATTGGACAGCAAAAAGGATGCTCTAAGTAAGCTATCAGAAAGTGAGCAGTTACTAAAAAATAATCTCGTTGCTTTTGTTGCCGATGCGCTGAAACATAAAGAGACTCGCCAGCAGTTAGTCAAAAAAGCGCAGCAATATATCGCAGCAAAAGGAGCCTCTGAGTATCACGAGCTTTCCTCAGATCTTTATTCAAGCGCTTTCAAAATTGCTGTTCAATCGTTGGGAAAGCCTTTTTTCGATCAATTGATAGCAGCAAGAAGTGAGATTGATGACCCTCTATTCGATAATGCTAGCGCGGCGGCTTTGGGTGCATTAAGTGATCCCTCTCTTTCTAAAACACTTTATGAATACGCTTTCAGTGACTCTATCGGTTCTCGTGAAAGTTTTGGCATGATTGGTGCCATGCTAGATAACGATTCATTACAAGCAACACATTGGTCATGGGTTCAGGATAATTTACCGGCGATACTAGAAAAAATACCGGCTCAGTGGCGCCGTGCAAGTCCCAGACTCGCAGGCGTTTTTTGTGAAGAAAAACGAATTGATGAATTAAACGATTTGTTTAGTGTGCATGGCGATAAAGCGCCGGGGAATGGATTGGCATTAGCTCAAACCAAAGAATCAATTATGCTTTGCGCCACTTTACGGAAGAGTTTTAAGTATCCAAAACAGGTTTAACCAGCCAAAAATGATTGAGAAAGCACTGCTACCGAAAAATCCATCTGTTGGGTGGATAAATTACTAGACGAATTATTCTTTATGAAGACTAATTATGGCAGCATTGTTTAGACTTTATATCGACAGTGCAACACTACAAGCCACGTAAAGAGCGTTTATTCGGTCTGGAGTCGAAGGTCATCTGACAGCCTTTTCGGATACGTATTCTATATACCAAGATCTAACAGGTTGTAATCTTTCAGCTCCCGCTTGACGTTTTCGTTATAAGAACAACTCATTCCAGACTCTGCAATCGGCCGGTAGATATATGAGTCTTCAGAAGGATAGCGCTGTTTCCTTGCATCAATGGCGTAAGCAATCAATTTTGATCGCTGCGCAATTCGTTCTTCATCATAGATCGCCTTGGGGCTATGAATGCCATTGCCTTCGGCATTTAATACGTTTTCGCGTCGCTGCGACCCGAAGTTCAATGTCACCCGTAAGTCGGAACTGGTATTGGCAAATGAACCATGAACGGCTTGACGATTACAAATAACAACGTCTCCTGGGTCGCAAATCAATGGCACCGCGTCGGGTAATCGGTCTGATCCAGCCGCTTTAACCATCGCGGCAATATCAGCCCTCCCATTCTGTGACCCCGGCACTACCCAGACACCATTAGCGGCCGTGCATCCGTACAGTTGCGCCATGAAATTAAAGCCATGCGTACCGGCACTAAAGTTGGCGCTATCCCACTGCATAGTGCCATCTTGATGCCAAGCAACGGACGCGCCAAGTTTAGGTCGCTTGAACCATATACTTTCATTAAAAGGAGTAAAATCGTCGCCGTTGACTGCGGCAGCTACCGCCAATAGTTTAGGGTGTCCCGACAATCGCAAGTGGGATTCAGAAAACTGTAAGGGCCCGAGAATAAGTTGTAATACGTGCTCTGGTGCGTCACTAGGTGCACTGGGTTCAAACATTTTTATTGGGTGACGCCCGCCGGCGCCTTTAGTTGCACCATTGGGGTCACTTAGCGGCTTGACCCAAATTAGATTGTTTACTGTCAGGTCTGCTGTCAGTGCGCGGCGGCCATGGATATCGACGGTCTCTCCTTTTGCTTTTGGTAAGCGCTGTAACAGCTCATCGATATCCGTTTCGATATCGGCCAATTCCTCTTGCTGTAACACATTTTTAAAAACGTAGAAACCGTAACGCCAATAGGCATCGAGTATCGATTTCTGCAATCGGCCCTGTTCATCGAGTTCAATTGGCCCTCTGTTGCCCATAGCCAGTGCGCGGCGAGTACCGTCGAGAAGATAGTCTTGCATCAACTGTTCTTGATCGCCGTAATCGACGGTAGATTTTTTGTCGTCTTCGCTAGCTTTCAATAGTGGCATGGCAAATACCTATAGTGGTAATTATGGTAGTCTTTGACTGATAGTATTTTTGCAATAGTCTCGTATTCGTTAAATCGATGCAAGTTTAGGCGGTAGTCGGTACAAAGAACTGGACCACGCAAAGAACTAGACCACACAATGAAGTGGACCTGAACGCTAAAATTGGCAAAAAAATAACTTTGATTTAACTTCAGAGTACGTGTTTCGTAACAGTAATTACGAGGAGGTCACCTAGAAGCTCTACTCAGCTGCATGGCTTACGCGGACCTTAATCCAATACGAGCCAATACGGCTCTCGCTCCAGAGCATTCCGAGTACACAGCCGTGTAACGAACGCATCACTCAATCACTGGGA
>JBLHNZ010000157.1:0-8212 GCA_047623245.1 Oceanicoccus sp.
CAGTGCAGAAAGCGCAGCGGCTTATAACGCATGTGTGTTTAGCGGTGATATTTCCGGTGATGAGGTTTGTGCCGCCACTAACGGTTTGAACCGCGAGGAATTTGACCAGCGCGGAACACAGTTCAGCGTTACATGGGACGTATCGGAAGATTTAGATATTAAGTATATCTATGGTTTCAACAAGCTGTCTTATCGTCGCACCACGGATGATGATAATACGGCTAGCCAATTTCACGATCGTCAATTTTACGTGAACCATGAAGCCGATTATTCATCGCACGAGCTACAGGCGTTTTACGATTTTAGTGATACCTTTTCTATTACTTCCGGTATTTTCTTTTATGACGCGACCATCGATCAGCGTGGTGACTTTTACTCCTCTATCGGTGAAGCGCGTTTGACCGATCCTTATGAAGACAATAGTGCGATTAATCCCGATCTAGCAGCAGCCATCGGAAATCCAGGTCTTGCTGGCCTCTCTGCATCAAACCTTATCGACAATCCAAATGGAATGGCGACCCTGTTTACTGCAAAAAATAATTGTAAGGAAACACCAGAGGTCCTTTCCTGTCAACGCAACTATTCTGTTGACAACAAAAATGTTGATATCCCAGGTGGTCGTAATGATAATCTCTATACCTCTGCATGGTATGGCGATGACGGTAGCAATAGCGCGCTAGACGTTATTCACGGTCCCAATACACAGGGCAGTGACTTGTTATATGCGACGCAAACTCAGCGCGATGCTTTTGCGGCATACACGCAAGCAGTGTGGGACATTAATGAGGTGTTTACCTTAACTGTCGGTATTCGATATGCCACAGACACAGTCACAGCAGAGGAAAATTTATTCCGCTACGGTGAGTTTGGTGCATACCCTGATGCAAGTGAATTCTTTGCATTGTACGACCCCAGCTTCGGATTTGATCGGCAGGCTGGTTTAGTCGAAGTCAATCGGGTTAACGGCGGTCTTGTCACAAATGAAGACGGCTCGTTACTACTCGATTCGGATGGGCAGGCAACGCCAACAACAAAAGCAGTTAATGGTGGTGTTCCATGGGCCATAAGTGTTTATCGTCCATACAAGCGTAAAGATACCAAAACAACCGGTCGAATTAATTTGGACTGGAATGTGAATGATAGCAGTTTGATATATTTATCTGCGACATCCGGTTACCGTTCAGGCGGGTATAACTTGGTATTCTTTAGTGAATCACCCTCCTACGATCCCGAAGAGTTAATGGCTTATGAAATTGGTTATAAGGCACAATTCCTAGACGATTCTCTTCAATTGAACAGCTCGGCCTACTATTACGATTACGAAACCATTCACACGGTGGCTACTGAGGTATCTTCCATCGGCGGTACTACAAATTCTGTTCTTGAGGCACCGGGTGCTGAAATATATGGTGTTGAAGCTGAATTACTGTGGTTGGCGACAGATAGCTGGACCTTGGGTGGCAACTTCAGTTATACGCCCAGTGAGTACACAGAAGATTTGTTCATAAAGGATACGTCGGATATAAGTACGCCTTCAACCCTATTCCCCGAGGCGAGCAATCAGTACAAAAACATAAAAGGTAATCAGGTGCTACAGGTACCAGAACTTAAAGGCACTGGATGGGCTAGTTATCTAATGCAGTTAGATGGTGGTTCAAGCATTGAGTTGTTTGGTGTTTATACCTGGATTGATGACGTTTATTATTCCGCATTTGAAAGTGAAGCTGAGAAGGCACCGTCTTATGGACGAGCTGACGTGCGAGCAACTTGGACTTCGGCTTCAGGTGACATGAGAATTGCAGCTTTTGTGAATAATGTTGCTGACGATGTGGGTATCTTACAGATAGTTCGTAATACTGAGGAAGAGTATTTCCGACAAGCGGCTGGTACTACTTTGCCGCGTATGTATGGTATTGAATTCAAGTATTCAATGGGTCGATAAGTTATATCAAGCAATAAATCATCCGGTTGAATTAAGCATTGGATGATCTCAATAGTAAAAAGGGCGACATAATGTCGCCCTTTTTTATGCACGATCGTTAGCGTTGAACTCACTCCAGAACTCATCCCAGAACTCATCCCAGAACTCACTCCAGAACTCACTCCAGAACTCACTCCAGAACTCATCCCAGAACTCACTCCAGAACTCATCCCAGAACTCACTCCAGAACTCAGCCCATAACTCATCCCAGAACAATGATAGACAGGTGCTGATAATCTATTGATCGAGTTTCTCGGTTACTAATTTGTGAAGATTTACTGGAGCTGCCGTGGGAGCAGCCCTAATTAAATAAGAAACGATCAGAGGAAATTAATTGCGCAGTAAAGAGAATGAAGCAGCCTCTAAAAATAAAAGCGAAAACTAACATACAGCAAATTCGAATTGGAGCCATACTCTGAATTTGTCATTATATTTGGGGCTGTCGGGACAAAAGACAAATGGTCTCCTGTAAAAATATAGGCACCAAAGTCGACTCCCAAATTGTTTCCTAACGAATATGCGCCTGTGACATTGTAAAATGCGGACGAATCGTCGACATTTATTATTGAGCTTAAAGACAGAGTGAAAAGCGGGGTAGTCGTCCACGAGATAGACGGCATCAAATAGTGCCGTCCAAAAAGGAAGATGCCTCCTTTTTGGTAACCGATATGACCGGCAAGTTCTGCATAGCGATTAGGGTCAGAAAGACCTGCGCCATTATAGTGATATTCAATTTGGCCGAACACATTGGTTGATAGGGAGTAATCTGCGCCTATTGACGTTCTATTATAGTTTTCGTCTCCCTGTACCCAAGCTGTTTCAAACCAGGTGCCCATGTCGCCAATCGAAGACTCAATTCCTATACCCACTAAATTTTGTTCGGCGAATCTAACGGCTGTTATAGCGACGTCCGAGCTGCGCCAATGGTTTTTAAAAGTAAAAAAAGCCGCGCTGTTCTCCGTTTTTGCATCGGTTCCTAGTACGATCCCCATATCCATTTCGCTAAGATCCCCCGTGGGTTTTTGAAAGCGAATCATATCGATGCCAGTTCGATACTCCTGATTTAAGGTCGTGGGTTTGAACGGTAAAAAAACATCAGTTGGGTTGATTACTCTCGCCGATCCGAGGGAAATAGCCTGGCGGCCAATAGTGAGATCCCCAGCTTCTAAATTGAATTGAACATTGATTCGGTCGAGGTTCTGATAAGCTGCCTTTTTTGAGGATGACGAACTGCCCAAAGTTCCATTGATATCGCTTATTCGGTAGGTGTTGGCTGCGTCCGTTGCCGTACTGTTTCCAAACGGGCTAGCATCATTGTTGTTCGATAAGAATACAGGACTTATTTCATAGTGTAGTTGCCAGGCTATTTTTTTTCCGGTGAATGCTTCGCTTACCAATCGGAGCGTACTTTGGGATTGATATTGAGTATGAAAATCATCGAAAGCTTCCGGCAGGTTATCGACGTCGAGGGCAGACTGGGCGACGGCAAACGATTTGACATAACCCCCAAAAGAAAAATGAGTATCTGCCAGTGACTGAGTTGAACCCAGAAAAACGAATGCTATCGTTAGAGATAAAGGTAGCGATAGAAGCAGCGATCTATTTGATGGCCGAGTCGATGACAATAGGGAGTCGTTAAAAGAGTTTTTCGCCATAGTGATTACAGGGCCTACGCTGCAAGCCCTTCCCTAAGTTCATCACGTTCGATCAAGCCATCACGTAAATAGATTAAACGCCGAGCTCTATCCATGATTTTCTGGTCGTGGGTCGAGAATATAAAAGTCATGCCGTGTTTTTCGTTGAGGTCCTTCATCATTTCCAGCAATGCAACACCGGTTTTAGAATCTAGGTTGGCGGTCGGTTCGTCGGCGAGAATAATATTGGGGCGAGACACCATTGCCCTGGCGACGGCTACACGTTGTTGTTGACCGCCCGATAGCTGAGCCGGACGACGGTTGCCGAGACCAGTCAAACCGAGTATGTCTAGCATTTCATTGACCCGCTTTCGCCTTTCTGTATTTGATACGCCTTGCAAGAGCATAATATATTCGATGTTCTCAATGGTTGAGAGTACGGGAATCAAATTATAGGATTGAAAAATAAAGCCGATATGGTCTCTTCGAAAATTTGACAAAGCAGACCGGCTCATAGACCCAATGTTAATGCCCGCGAGAGTGATGTCCCCATGGGTCGGAATATCTAACCCGCCAATTAAATGAAGTAAAGTACTTTTCCCCGACCCCGACGGCCCTATTATTGCCGAAAACTCGCCTTCTTCGACTTCAAAGTCTACTTTGTCCAACGCTTTGACTAACAGTTCGCCCTCGCCAAAGTAGCGGCATAGGTTTCTTGTTTGAATAACTTTTGGCATGATCGTTTCTCGTTTTTGGGTCCAGTAATAACGGGCTCATTCTAAATAATAGTTTACAGGGACTTGTGTAGCGCTTCCGAGGGTACAATGCGCGCTGTGAAAAGTGCCGGATAAATAGCGGCCACCATCGTCAATGCGATCACTGCTAACGGAAACACAGTAAACTGTGAAACATCAAGAATTGTTTTGATGTTGTTTTGAATACTAATGCCTTCAAATTCCATCTCACCGATCGGGATGCCGACCACCGAAAAGTGATTGCTTAAAAAATACGCGACGATCATGCCTCCAATGACGGACAGTAATGCCAGAAAAAAGGCTTCAGCCATTATGAGGGTGATCATCTGGCCAGGACGGGTTCCTATTGCCATAGCGACTCCGAACTCGTAAATCCGCTCGTAGATAGACATGAACATCGAGTTGATGATACCCAAACCTGCGATAATAAATAAAATACTACCTATGATAATTAGGGAATAATCTATCATCCCTAACATAGCAGACATTTGTGGCTGTAGGGTTGCCCAAGTCGCGGCTTCGATATTTTTGTTGCTACTGAGTGTCTTGATGATTTGAATGTCGGGGTTAATCGCTTGTTCAGAATCAACGAAGTTGAAAGCGATCTCATGCGCTCCCCGATCCATGCCCAAAATCTGGCGACTTTGTTGCAGATTGACAAAGACCATGGAATTGTCCAGTTCTCTCATGCCAAATTTAAAAATACCCGACAACCGGAACAAAGCTTGGGAGAGCTCGCCGCCATTAACTTGCGACAAAGTAACAACGATTCGGTCGCCCAAGTCGACTTCTAATAAGTCTGCCATTTCTTGGCCAATCAGCATTTCGTTATCGAGTCCAGTAAGATAGTCACCTTCTATGAGCGCTTCTTTCAATTTGCTGACACGCGTTTCAGTGTCGGCATCGACACCCCAAAGTACGGCGCCCGTTATATTGTCTGCCGATGAAACCATGGAGCCGGACATGGTTCGAACGGTAAATGCTTCAACGCTTTTATCGGCCGCAAGCTGAGTAGTGATTTCATCGGTATCTTCGATAAAAAGATCGACGTCAAAAGCGTCGCGAAAATGTTGTTTATGGACTTGTGCTTCTCCGGAAAATGTACGCGTGGTGGTCTCTATCATTAGAGCCATCATGCCTTTCATTACGCCGTCGGTAAGCACTAAGGCAATCAGGGACGAGGCCAGTAACAGACACGTCAAAAAAGTCCTGCGCCCATTTCTGAAAATATTGCGCCAGGCTAAACGAAAAGTAAGGTTCATAGTGGCTTCCTAGCGGTCAGACAATGCATCTAAAGGTGTGATGTGGGCAGCGCGTATACCGGGCAACAAACTGACTAGTGCAGCCGAGCCAACGATAATAGCGGCGGGCAGGGTGAAAACGAGGACATTCATTTCACCTTTCATCGTGTCGTAAATGATCCCGCCCAGGTCCATGGCTTGCGGCATCGTGATACCGACGTTAGTAAACCAATAGATCAAGGGTATTGAAACAATAAAGCCACCGAGACAGGACAGTAGACCCAACGCCGAGGTTTCCAGAATAATCATCGACATAACTGTAAACCGATTGGTGCCCACGGCTAACATGACTCCAAATTCACGGGTTCTTTCCAACACTGACATGAGTACTGTATTTAGCACACCGATGCAGATGAGAAATACCACGATACCCATGGTGACCTTATTTCCTTGTTTATCGGCTTCCATTGACTTGTAAAAAGTCGCTTCAACTTCTTGCCAGGGAGAAACCGAGATCTCACTATTGTTAATACTTAAGGCAATGGTTTGAGCCAATTCTCGTGCTTCGGTCGAACGCGAGGTTATTACTGCATATTCGTGGACTTTACCCTGCATCGAAAAAAAATCTTGTGCGGCGTTCAGCGGTAAGTAGACATTCATTTTGTCGTATGAGGCTTTATTACCGACCAGCGCCTTTACGATATAAATATCGTTGGCGATAGATCCGTCGACACCGCTAGAAATCAGCACAATTTCATCGCCAATAGATAATTTGAGCATGTCGGCGACGCCGTAACCAATCATGGCTGAGAAATAGCCTTCCCCGTTTATTTTATTATTGAAATATTCGCCTTGGTGAATTTTCTCGAAAATTTTCGTCGTGTTTTTTTCCAGTGAAGGATCGATGCCCACGATCGAAAGCGGTGCACTCTTACTGCTACCGTAACCTAAACCGACGCCAAAGACTCTAGGTGCCCAGCTAATGACCTGATCTTCATTGTCGAGTATCTGTTCTATTCCCGAATTTATCGATAAGGTTTTCTGAATACCCGGTCTGTCGACGTAATCACCCTTATGGATTTGCACATGTCCGGTATGGTCATGGGTGAAAATATCGATAAGATTGTTGTAAGACCCTTCTACCAAGGACAGGGTTAGGGCTAACAAAACATAGCCACCTCCCATACTTAAGCCCGTAAGCAAAGAGCGGCGACGTTGCCGAAAAATATTCCTGAATGCCAATTTTGCCAATAACACGGGCTTCTCCACCTCATTGTTTAGCGTAAACGTTGTTTGAGAGATCGTAGTGTAAAGAGCTGCTCTTCGACGCCCTGAGCGTTGAGCTCAAGATTGTCATAAATAATCAGTGTTTTATGGCCAGTTTTATTCAACGGAATCATTTCCAATACCGAAGGTAGCGTAACACTCCCAAACTTTTTGGGTTCTTTGTAAGTCATAATACGAACCTTACGACCTTTGTCATCAAAAAAGGCTTGTTCAGCTGGAGTATTATCTATTTTGTTGATCTTAACGACTATTTTTCCCCATACCGTAACCGTTTGGGCTTTGGGTGTGAGCGTGATTTCGTAGACATCAGCGTCCTCTCGTAACGACAGGGCGTATTCCTCAACCAAGCTACTTTCTTTAACAAGGTCATCGTTCGTGAAGTCGGAACCCATCCAGGATCCCATCATCATGGACGGAGGGACTTTGATGGTTTTGTTGATCTTCGGAAAGAAATTCCACATTTCCTTATCGATTTTTAGTGTGGCGATACCTCGTTCCTTTCGTGGAGAGAGTATGCGTATCAACATTTTCTCTTCACCAATCGTTACAGACTCCATTGTCATGGACCGGTCATAATCGGGTGTTTGCATACGCATGGTCATCGTTGCACGGCTGGCTGTCGAACGGTACATATCGTCCATCTTTTGGATGAGCTCTTTGGCGCGTCCGTCGTCGGCGATACTCTGCGACAGCGGCACCAGCACCAACAGTAAAAAAAGCGTCATTCTTTTTGTCATTTTATGTCCTTTGTCGTTGGTAGACGTTGACTGTATCAACGCCGAAACTACAGAATCGCGGGTTTCGCACGAACCCACTTTTTATAGACGTTATCCAAGTGTCCTGGATTATGTCACTTGCAAGCTCAGAATCACTTGTTATGAGTCGAGCGTAGTGCACTAATTTTTTCTGCCATCGTTCGATAAGGAGTGGCAGCGCGTCACCATCACCACCTTGGTAAAGTATGACTTTTCATTCATCATAAACTTTCTCCATAGATATTGTCACTCTGCACCCTGAGATTGCCGCGCTTCGCTCGCAAAGACGAGTCTGTGAACTACTTGGCTAGTGTCCATCCAGAAATATGTGTTTTTTAGCGACGTTATTGCGAGCGTTAGCGCGGCAATCCGTAGTAGGGGCTCCAATGCAGGTAATAATGGTCACTTTGCACCCTGAGATTGGTGCGCTTCGCGCGCAAAGACGAGTCTGTGAACTACATGGCTAGTGTCCATCCAGAAATAACTGTTTTTCAACGACGTCATTGCGAGCGTTAGCGCGGCAATCTGTAGTAGGGGCTCCTGTGCAGATAATAATGGT
>JBLHNZ010000158.1:0-8206 GCA_047623245.1 Oceanicoccus sp.
TTCCAGCATTTTCCCAGCGCTTAAAAACAGAGTCGCAGGCATCGGGCATAGATTTCTTATTTAGCCATTGGGTGCTTGTTTGATCTAGGGCTAACTGGGTAAATCCCGTTGCGTTTAGCGCCTCGAGGCGAAGGCACTTGAGTTCATTGCCTGCAATCCTTGCGTCGTAGTAACGATTGAAGTCCTTCCACTGCTTTTTCTGAGCAAGCACTAGCAGCCATTTTTGATGTAGCTGTTTACCTGCAACAGTATTTATATTGTCGCTTAGAAACTGATCCACATCCTGAAAAGGTAATTGTCTGAGGCGCCTGCTTAACTCGCGCCCCAGAAGGTAAGGGTGAAGAGGGTGGTCTTTGAGTTTTTGCAAGCCTGTGCGTGTATTGCTCTTATGTCCTTTATTTATTGCGCTAAGTGTTTGTTTATATAATGCTGTTTGGGCACTAATATCAAATTCTTCATAAGTTTCGGCAGCAGGTGCGTGGCGCGTTACTTGCGGTAATATTGCGTTTGAGACCATTGTTGCCGCCGCAGCTTGGTGTCCCAAAAATAGAGTGCTCACCACAAAGCCCAGAACAAAACTTCTAGGTAAAAAGGAGCCAATCTTCCCAATCCTGTTCTCTTTAATATATTGAAGTCTGTACAAAATATCGATCCAAGTGACTTTGGTGTATATCGGGCTCTGATTTACAGCTTAGCAATGATAGAATACGCCACCGCTCTGAGCTGAGCTGTTCACTCAGAGCTTTGTTGTGGTTTATTAGTAGTATTTGCTAGTCCACGGGACAAAAAGCGGTGTGTTTAGCCAGTTTTAGGTTCTTACGATGTTGCCACGTACATAAGCTTTTTACAATTGATGTTTTTCTGTTTAAGGATTTTTCTATGCCGCTTTTGCGCGTTAATGATTTGGCTTTGAGTTTTGGCCCACATGTTATTCTTGAGGAAGCTAATTTCCAGCTTTACAAGAGTGACCGTGTTTGTCTAGTTGGGCGAAATGGCGCTGGTAAATCTACATTAATGAAATTGATGGAGGGGGTCATTCAGCCCGATGGAGGTAATATTTGGAGAAAGCCGACATTGCGGATCTCTCGATTGGAGCAGGAATTGCCAAAAGCGAGTGATGAGACTGTCCTTGAGGTCGTGGCAGGAGGTTTGGCAGATGTCGGGCAGTTGCTTCGTGATTACGATCTTTTAGCATCGGGCACGATGGGCGAGAGTGAATTAATAAAGTTGGAGCGTCTACAGCACGAGATAGAAGCGAAGGATGGGTGGAGTTATCAGCAGAAAATAGATGAAGTTTTAAGTCGCTTAGGGCTGCCAGCAGAAAAGAAAATGTCATCTTTGTCCGGTGGTTGGCGTAGACGCGTCGCGCTCGGTAAAGCTTTAGTGACGGCCCCCGACGTGTTGTTGTTGGACGAGCCGACGAACCATCTTGATATCGAGACGATAGAATGGCTCGAAAAACAACTTTTGGATTTTGGTGGAGCTGTCCTATTCATTACTCACGATCGTGCGTTGACGCGACGTTTGTCAACGAAAATAATTCAGCTGGACCGGGGGCACATAACATTATTTCAGTGTGGTTATGACAGTTTTTTAACTGAACGCGAGCATATGCTGGAAGTCGAGCAACAGCAAAATGCCCTGTTCGATAAACGCCTTGCTCAAGAAGAAGTGTGGATAAGACAAGGCATTAAAGCGCGTAGAACGCGTAATGAAGGCAGGGTGAGGGCGCTAAAAAAGCTAAGAGAGGAGCGTTCGCAGAGACGGAATGTACAAGGAAGTGCCAAAATGTTGGTCGAGTCGGGTCGGACATCCGGTAAATTGGTTGCAGAGCTTCAAGGCGTGGGCTTTTCTTTTGATAATCAACCACTATTTAGTAATCTTAACTTCAATCTATTGCGGGGAGATAAAATTGGTTTGCTTGGGCCTAACGGCGTCGGTAAAACAACGCTCATTAAAGTGCTGCTTGGAGAGCTGCAGCCGACATCGGGTAGTATTAAGCTCGGTACGAAACTAGATGTTGCATATTATGATCAAATGCGCGATCAGCTAGATGACGAAAAGACCATTGTCGATACCGTGGGTCAAGGACGTGAAAGCATAACTATTAATGGAAATACGCGCCATATTTTGAGTTACTTAGGTGATTTTCTGTTTTCTCCGGAGAGAGCAAGAACGCCTCTTAAGGCCTTGTCAGGTGGTGAGAGAAATCGTGTTCAATTGGCGTGCTTGTTTAGTCTGCCAGCGAATATTTTGGTTTTGGATGAACCTACAAATGATCTGGATGTTGAAACGTTAGAATTACTCGAATCTGTGTTGGTTGAATTTAAGGGAACTGTTTTGTTAGTGAGTCACGATCGTGACTTCATGGACAATGTTGTCACTGGCACACTAGCGTTCGAAGGGCATGGGAAAGTGCGTGAATATGTTGGCGGCTACAAAGACTGGGTTCGTCAGGGAGGGGCGTTCGATTTTTCCGAAGATCCAGCCGCTAAGTCGAATACCGTAGCGCCCGGTGAAAAAAGCAAGGCTCTAGAAGTAAAGGAATTGGCGCCAACCGAGAGTAAGACACAGAAGAAATTGAGTTATAAGGAAAGGAGCGAACTGAACGAGTTACCGAAGCTTATTGAGACCCTCGAGGCCGAGCAAGAGCAATTGCGTGAAAAAGCTTCGGCTACCGATTTTTACCAGCAGGATCATCAGGTTACCAGTTTACATACTGAAAAAATGGCAGATGTGAATACCCAATTGGAAAAGTGTTATGAGCGTTGGGTCGAACTTTCAGATGATTAGATTTGTCGTTCTATTCGTTGTTTTGATGTCGATATCGCTGTTTAAGGCAACTACTATGACCCGGCAAACGAGTAGCAGCATTTTTCTGACAACCCACAAAATGAGTGGGTTTTGAGAGCGAAAATTAAGCGGCGCACGTATTCTCGGCAGACTGCAGTGAACGCCGTTTAATCGATTGTCTAATTCAGGTACATATTGTGGCTAGTCATTCGAGCCTGAGCGGATCAACTGTTGGAAAAAAGGAAAGGGTTAGGTGCATTTTAAGTGCCAACGATACTAGAGGGTACACTACTAGGGGGGGCTGGGCGGGCATCCGAGAAATACCCGCTTATCTAATCGATATTGTTATTCGTCTTCTACTCGCACTGCAAGTACATCACATCCTGCACCGTGCAATACGCCATTAGCAGTGGAGCCTAGCAGTAAAGCTAAGCCGTGACGGCCGTGACTTCCTACGACCACTAAATCTGCACCTAGCTCTTCGGCAACTGCGTGAATTTCAGTCTCGGGGCGTCCAATAACGATATGTTGATGTTCCGGAGAAATGTCGTATTTCGCTGCAAAAGTTGACAGCTGTGATTTTGCTTGTTTTTGAATCTCGTCTTGAATACCCGAAAAATCCATAGGTATATCACCACCGTAAGCAAAACTGAGTGGTTCTATAACGTGAATAACATGCAAGGTGACTTCACCGGCACTTACTAACGAATGGGCCTTATTAGCAACTTGGACGGCCTCTTCGGAAAGATCAATTGCCAGTAGTACGGTTTTATATTCACTCATGTTTAATTCCTCGGAGAATAGCTATCTTTAACATCGATTAAGGTATAATTTCGTCGCATTGTCCAATTATCTGAAATATAAAATATAAACCTAGAGCTTGTCCACTGAATTCGAAGGGTGTGTAGTTGAATTATCTGATTATTCTGATTCTAATCGCTGTCGTTGTAGGACCGATATTCGGACTTATGCCGAGTTCTAAACAAAAACGTCAGATGAAATTGCGAGATAAGGCAATGGGGTTGGGTTTTCAGGTGAAAATCTGTCAATTGCCGCAGCTTCATCGTGCAAAAATTAGAAAAGAAGACACTGTTGAAGGGGTTGCCTACCGTTTCCCTCGAAATACAAAGAATCAAGCAGGGCGGGCTGTAGTCAGTGAACAGCAAATTCTTTGCCTAAGGGACGGGACCGATCAAGACAAACCGAAAAATCCCAGCCCGTTTTACCGCTGCCTAGAAGAAGCTCTTGACGTGTTGCCGAGCGATATCGTAGCGGTAGAGCTCACGCCCTTGTGGTACGGTGTGTATTGGAACGAACGTGGAAGTGAAGAAGATATCTTGATCATAAAGAGTCAGCTTGAAATGTTAGACAAGAGAATTTCTCAATTCGACAGCTTGTGATTGGGCTCGAGATAAGAATGCGCTTCGAAATATCATATGAACGTAGGTAACTATAATGAACGCAGTCAAACTGGGTAAATACCGACACTACAAAGGTAACGAATACGAGGTCGTTGGTATTGCAAAACATACCGAAACAGAAGAAAGCCTAGTTGTTTACCAGGCATTATACGGGGACAAAGGGTTGTGGGTTCGCCCTTTAAGTATGTTTATCGAAACAGTATTGGTCGAGGGCGTGGTCCAGTCTCGCTTTTCCTTTGTGGGGCAGGGCAATAACCTTTAAAAAGTTGTGGTTGATTGTCCGTTTTATAGACTTATTTGTTTTGTTGCATAAAAAAAGAAAATAAATTCTTTTAGTTTTTGAATATAAAATACGCTATTTACGAGTCCGTTAAATTTCGCCAGAAGCATAAAAACCATTGATATTTCCTCAACTTAGCCGGTATACGTCTCCTGCCTTTGAGCATTGTTTACTTGGCTAATGGAAAAATGAAGTGACTAAAATAAGTAAATCCCGACTTGACCGGTGGTTCAACAGGTCTTATATATGTCGCATTATTCCGCCGTCGGAAAGCATAAATTACAAATTAGAAGGATAAAATGGGAAAATCATTAGTCATCGTCGAGTCTCCAGCCAAAGCAAAGACTATCAACAAGTATCTTGGAAAAGATTATGTTGTTAAGTCAAGTGTTGGTCACATCCGAGATTTACCCACTGCCGGAAGCTCAAAAGTTGACCCTAAGGAGCGAGCAAAGGCAGCTGCAACGACGCGAAAAATGTCTCCTGACAAAAAGGCTGAATACAAAAAAACTAAAAGTCAGGCTCAATTAATCAAGCGTATGGGAATCGACCCCGGCAACGATTGGGAAGCTGAGTATCAGATTTTACCCGGTAAAGAAAAAGTGGTCAGTGAGCTTAGGGCTTTAGCCGAAGACGCCGACTTTATCTATCTAGCAACGGATTTGGATAGAGAGGGTGAAGCGATCGCTTGGCATTTGAAAGAGGCCATTGGTGGTGATGAAAGTCGCTACCGACGCGTGGTTTTTAACGAAATCACCAAGAAGGCGATCACCGAAGCTTTTGAAGCACCTGGCCAGCTAGATATTCATCGAGTTAACGCCCAGCAGGCCCGACGTTTTCTCGATAGGGTCGTTGGGTACATGGTTTCTCCACTATTGTGGGCAAAAGTTGCCAGAGGCCTTTCGGCAGGACGTGTACAATCGGTCGCAACCCGTATCGTGGTTGAACGCGAGCGTGAAATTCGAGCATTTATACCAGAGGAATTTTGGCAGGTTTTCGCCGATACGAGCGCTCCCGCAGGCAAGCTTCGTCTCGAGTTAAAGCGCCAGGATGGAGGTAATTTTCGGCCGAGTACCGGAGACCAAACGAATGCTGCACTGGAAATACTAAAGGAACAGGCATTTGTTGTTAGTAAGCGCGACGACAAACCTACTCAGTCGAAGCCGTCAGCACCTTTCATAACGTCGACGTTACAGCAGGCCGCTAGCACGCGACTGGGCTTTGGTGTTAAAAAGACCATGATGATGGCTCAGCGCCTCTATGAGGCGGGTTATATCACCTATATGAGGACAGACTCCACCAATTTAAGTGCTGATGCTGTCGCTTCCTGCCGAGACTTTATAGTTAGCAATTATGGTGATAAATACATTCCCGAGATCGCTATAAATTATTCGAGTAAAAAAGGCGCGCAAGAAGCGCACGAAGCGATTCGTCCTTCCGAAGTAACAATGAAACCAACGCAGCTTCAAAAGATGGAGCGAGACGCGGAGCGTCTGTACGAACTCATCTGGAGGCAGTTTATTGCGTGTCAGATGGTGCCTGCTCAATTTACGAGTAGCAGTATCGTTGTAAGTGCGGGTCCGTTCGAATTGCGCACTCGTGGTCGAGTCATGCGTTTTGATGGATTTATGAAAGTTATCCCGCCTGTTACCAAAAAAGATGAGGACGTCATTTTACCCGATGTAAAAGTCGATGATGTGCTCACGCTGGATAAGCTGGATCCGAGTCAGCATTTTACAAAGCCATCGCCGCGCTACAGTGAAGCGAGCTTGGTTAAAGAGCTGGAAAAACAAGGGATTGGACGTCCGTCTACATACGCTGCGATAATTTCAACTATTCAGGACAGAGGTTATGTCCGCGTAGAGAATAAACGCTTTTATGCGGAAAAAATGGGCGATGTGGTGACTGAGCGTTTAGTCGAAAGTTTCACTGACTTGCTCGACTATAGCTTCACCGCAAAAATGGAAGAGTCGCTGGATGACGTTGCAGAGGCTCGATTGCCGTGGAAGCAATTGTTAAATAACTTCTATGAAAACTTTCAGCGGCAATTAGGCGAGGCGAGTTCGGAAGAAGGGGGGATGCGTGAAAACCAACCAACCGAAGTCGACATTGAATGCCCGCAGTGCAGCCGAAACATGCAGATCCGTACCGCAAGTACGGGTGTTTTTCTCGGGTGCTCGGGTTATGCGCTACCACCTAAAGAGCGTTGCAAAAGCACGATTAACCTTGTCAGGGGAGATGAGGCTGTAAGTGCCGACGACGAGGAAGGCGAATCAAGGTTATTGATATCCAAGCATCGTTGTGCTGTTTGCAATGCCGCAATGGATAGCTATTTGATTGATGAAACTAGAAAGTTGCACGTTTGCGGAAATAATCCTGATTGTGCGGGTTTTGAAGTAGAGCACGGGGCCTATAAAATAAAAGGGTATGAGGGGCCTTTACTGGACTGCGATAAATGCGGTGCTGAAATGCAATTGAAGTCGGGGAGATTCGGAAAGTATTTTGGTTGCACGGCGGAAGATTGTAAAAATACTCGAAAGCTACTGCGAAGCGGGGAGGCTGCACCACCGAAAATGGACCCTGTTCCAATGCCTGATCTAGCGTGTTTGAAAGTGGATGACTATTACGTGTTGCGCGATGGTGCGGCAGGTATGTTTTTAGCGGCAAGTAACTTTCCAAAAAACCGCGAAACGAGAGCTCCATTGGTCGAAGAGATTTTGCCGTTCAAAGACGCTATAGACAGTAAATACGCACATTTATTTAAAGCGCCAACAGAAGATTCGGATGGGAATAAGACGATTATTCGTTATAGTCGAAAAACCAAAGAGCAATACGTTCAATCTGAAATTGAGGGCAAACCATCGGGGTGGAAAGCTTTTTATAGTAATGGTAAATGGCAGGTGCAGGAAGCTGCTGCGAAAAAATCGAAAAAGAAAGCTTAATTTACTGCGGCTCGCAGGCATATATTATCTTTGATGTAGCGTTACTACATTTGAAGGTTTGGGCATTTATGGTACGACTAGCCAACATATTTGATTCGCAGCGGTGTTTAGCAAAGACGTTGCAATCAATAATTGTTAACATAGGCCGATAAACTAACAATTCACAGTCATTATAGGAATTACAGTGTCATCATCATTTTTAGAAATCGTGCAATTAGCCGATGGAGAAGTTGTTCTACAGAGGGTGGACGACGACAGTGAGCCGTTAGTGAGTATTCGTTTTTCTGATGAATCTCGGACGTTTATCGACGAAGCCAAATTAGACGTTGCTAAAGCGATGATTCACGCTGGACTAGAGGTCGTTGCGCAGATTAGTCGAGGTGAATCTGATCGTGTTGAATCGCAAGAAGATAAGTCTTTAGAGGGGCTCTCTGTTTCAAGTAAAGACAGGGTAATTCACTAGATTACCTAGAGAGCAAATTAGGTTCAAATATCCGAAAACGGTCAATTTTTTGTCTACTGAGCAAATATTTCACAGTACCTATTCAAGTCTGAATGGTGGGCGCTACAGAAATATGGCTCGGTACGCTCCTTTGATTTATTTCACGCCCAAAGTACTTTGTAATCTTTTGTTAAAGCACACAATCAACTGATTATTATTCTCATCTCCGAACTATCCCAACACTTAGCCCTTCTATAGCAAAATCTTGCTCGCGGAGGTCAACCTCAATAGGCGAATAGTCTTTATTTTCTGGCAACAGCAAAATCTG
>JBLHNZ010000159.1:0-8205 GCA_047623245.1 Oceanicoccus sp.
TTTTGACATAAACCAAGCTTATCCGATTTAAGACCAGTGGTTTGCTTTTCCGCTATCGGTAAAATGACAATTAAAAACCCAGACCAATGACGACCCAAAGCCCCGTTCGACCGAATTCTGATGATACTTGCCCCGACCTCACCGATGAACACTATATCGGACGTTTCGCACCGTCGCCGACAGGACTTTTACATATGGGGTCATTGGCTGGAGCTTTAGCGAGCTATCTTGACGCCAAATTCAATAATGGGTTGTGGTACCTTAGGATCGATGACCTAGATCCACCCCGCGAAATTCCCGGCGCAGCGAAAGCAATTTTGGAAAGTTTGACTAAACACGGACTCAACTGGGACGGCGAGGAACTTTGGCAAAGCAATCGCCATGGCGTCTATCAAGCAGTCATATCACAACTGATATCCGCGAATAAAGCGTTTTATTGCAACTGCTCCCGCTTGCAAATTCAAGGCGAAAACGGCATTCACTTGGGAAAGTGTACACCTGCAATAACGGACAGCACGCTTTCCGAAAGTAAGGTGGGACTTGCTGTTCGAGCACTTGCGGGCGAAAAGCGCATTGAATTTACGGATCGTATTCAAGGAGGCTATTTTCAAAACATCAGGAGAGACGTGGGCGATTTTGTATTGCAGCGGAAAGACGCCCTATTCGCCTATCAACTTGCCTCGGTAATCGATGACGCCTTCCAAGGAATCACGCATGTCGTACGCGGTTCTGACCTACTGAGTTCAACCCCTCGGCAGATTTTCCTACAACGCATTATTGGCCTGCCAACGCCTAAATACGCCCATATTCCAGTGATTGTGAATCCGCAACAACAAAAACTCAGCAAACAAACTTTTGCAAAGGCAATTTCTAACGAAAACGTTATTGAAAACCTTCTTAAGGCATTGGCGTATCTACGACAACCGATGCCGCCCTCTGAGTTTACGAATAAGACCGCTGATCTTTTACAATGGAGCGCCGAGAACTGGGATTTAACATCCATCCCAAACCAGTTAACCATAGCAGAACTTTCTTCTTGAGTTTATCCACTGTTAACTCTGCAACAAATTGCAACTTAAGTGTAGCTTGCGTACCATCGACCCTACTCCTTTTATCCAGCAAGTTTCTGCGATCACTCTATGCAAATCAGACCTAGCTTACTGCTGTTCATGTTAGTCGTTTACGTTTTTGCACCATCTATTTATGAATGGGCAACTCACGGCGGCGCAGTTTGGTATCGCCCCTACGAATTATGGCTGCTCTCTATACTGGTTGTGTATTGGGGCCAGCGCCGCAAAAACGTCAAACACGAGTTGCCGTTCGGATGACCCTCGAATTACATACATTAGTTCTGATCGGTAGCGTCTATTTTCTTTTTCTCTACGGTATTGCCTATATTACTGAAAAAGGGCTTATCCCGGCAGCTGTGATAAACCATCCGATAACTTACGTTTCATCATTAGGCGTGTTTGCTAGTGCCTGGGCGGTATACGGTGTCGTTGGGCTCGCCCAGCAGAGCGGTTACGGATTTTTAACTTATTATTTGGGGACCGCATTTGTTTTCGTATTTGCTCCGGTAGTGCTACTACCGATGCTTCGCATCAACCGGATTTACATGCTCAGTTCCCTAGCAGACCTGCTGAGCTTTCGGTATCATTCACAACTAGCAGGGGCACTGGTGACTCTGTTTATGATAATCGCGATTTTTCCCCTATTAGCTTTGCAGATTCAAGCTGTTTCGGACAGTTTGCATATCCTAACGTCCCTAGCCAGCACTGACGCATTTTCTGAAAATACACGACACGACGGACTCGCCGTCATCTTCTGTATCGGCATTGGTCTACTGACGTTATCCTTCGGCTCAAGACATCTCACCGCTCACCAACAGCACAAAGGCCTTGTTGCAGCGATCGCTTTCGAATCAATCGTTAAAGTCGTCTGTATGCTTGCCCTTGGGCTCACTGCCATTTTTGTTGTCTTTGATGGCTTCGCAGGACTGGAGCTGTGGCTAACCGACGAACCACAAGTTCTCACTATGCTCAGCCAACCCGCTCAAATGAGCTCATCAAGATCGTATCTGCTAATTTTCTTTTCGGCGGCAGTCGCAATGCCACATCTATTTCATATGACTTTTGCCGAGAACCCCAGCATCAAGGCCATGCATACAGCCAGCTGGGGCATGCCATTATTCTTGCTCTTAATGAGCGCGCCGGTATTGCCGATTCTTTGGGCCGGACTGAAACTGGAAACGGAAATTCCTGTCGATTATTTCGCGCTGGCTGTTGGAGTAGAGCTTGATTCTAAATTCTTGACCATTTTGACATTTGTCGGAGGTTTATCCGCGGCTAGCGGGGTTATCATAGTCACTACGCTAGCTCTTGCATCTATGTGTCTAAAACATCTAATTTTACCCATTTATCGTCCCTCCGCGCAGCGAGACATTTATCGCTGGATGAGATGGATTCGCCGGCTCTTTATTATCTTCATTATATTGGTCAGCTACCTATTTTTCAGACTTCTTAACCACAGTGAATCCCTATCCGATCTAGGCTTAACTGCATTTATAGGCACCCTACAGTTCTTTCCTGGAGTACTCGCTGCACTGTACTGGCAGCGAGCCAATCGCCTTGGATTTATTTGCGGACTTATTGCCGGGTTTTCCGTGTGGTTTAGCGGCTTATTTTTGCCACTAATTAGCGGCATCAGCATTGCTCTTATTCCCGAAGTCTACTTCGCCGACAACTATAATGATCAGTGGAGCGCAATCACGATAATCTCCCTTGGTATTAATATTTTTGTATTTGGCATTATCTCGCTCTTAACTCCTTCCGGTGTCGACGAAAGTGCGGCGGCGCAAATGTGCTCGCCCGACGGCCTCAATCGCCCAACTCGACGTATTCTCAGCGTAAAGAATCCAGAGCAGATGAAAGAGCAACTTTCTTCCACCCTAGGTGTTCGCATTGCACACCGAGAAGTGGATCGTGTATTAGATGAGTTAAACATGAGTAACAGCGAAAGCCGCCCCTTTCCACTCAGGAGGATTCGAAATCGACTAGAGACAAATTTATCAGGCTTGATGGGACCATCTGTTGCGAACCAAATGGTGAACCAACTACTCCCTTACGAATCGGCAGCGGACCCCAACAGCGGAGAAGACATCAGTTTGATAGAAGTTCAGCTGGAACACCATAAAACCCATCTAACTGGCTTAGCAGCAGAGCTTGACAATTTACGCCTTTACCATCGGCAAACTCTACAAAATCTTCCAGTAGGAGTGTGCTCATTGGGCCAAGACGGGGAGATTCTCATGTGGAATCACTCTATTGCCAAATTGACTGCGATCGCCACGACTGACGTTACCGGTTCCTATTTACATGCGCTGCCATATCCGTGGGGGAAACTACTCGGTGATTTCATAAATAGCCCAGAACCGCACCTTTACAAGCAAAGAGTCGAATTTGATGGTAGTTATCGATGGCTTAACCTGCATAAAACCATTATTTCTAAATCGATAGACGACGCCAACGATGATAAAAATGTTGCCATTGATAACAAAAGTAACAATGAACGCGTTATTGTGTTGGAAGACGCAACAGATTTACAGCTGCTTGAGAATGAGTTATTACACAGTGAAAGACTGGCATCGATTGGAAGACTCGCCGCCGGTGTTGCTCATGAGATTGGCAACCCAGTCACTGGAATTGCCTGTCTAGCCCAAAATTTACGTTACGACACCGACAATCCTGAAAGCCTTGCTACCGGCAAAGAAATATTAGTACAGACGGAGAGAGTCTCGAGAATCGTACAGACACTTGTAAACTTCGCGCACAGTGGATCGGATAACGCCGGCTACCGTCAGGAATCCGTTCATCTAAAACCCTGCATTGACGAAGCGATCCATTTATTGCGTCTGAACACGGAAGCCCGAGAAATATTTTTCGAAAACCGCAGCGACGACGGATGTCACGCACTTGGTGACACCCAGCGCCTCCTTCAAGTATTTGTCAATCTACTAACCAATGCTCGAGACGCGAGCCCAGCAGGGGGGAAGGTTATAATTGAATGTGTCACCATTTCACCACACGTATTTATCTATGTTACCGATAGCGGCAGCGGCATAAGCGAAAAAAACCAGGATCAGATATTTGACCCTTTCTTTACGACCAAAGAGCCGGGAGAGGGAACGGGTTTAGGGTTGTCGCTGGCATATAGCATCATTAACGACCTGGGTGGCAATATTAGCCTCGAAAGTCCAGTTCACAAAAACCGGGGCACCAAGTTTACGATTAAACTCAATAGCGACTAAGAGGCTTTTCCACCCAACAATCCCAAAAAGCACTTATCCCGAATCAAAGTAAACAAAAGAAAACTGAACATCACAGGTGGAAAATTTTTTTTAGACCCTGTATGTTACCTAGCTACCCAAGCGCACTCAACGAACCACTCAAACAAAGCGGGAAGAAATTACCACATGGAAAAAATTCTAATTGTTGAGGACGAAGTCGTCATTCGCAGAGCATTAAGAAAACTTTTAGAGCGCCATGAATACAAAATATGCGAGGCAGGCTCGGTCAAACAAGCGGTCGAATCCTTTGATCTAAATACATTTGATCTGATCATTAGCGACCTTCGCCTCCCCGGGGCACCAGGAACAGACCTGATCAAGCAGGCCTGCGATGTCCCTGTATTGATAATGACAAGTTACGCGAGCTTGCGCTCCGCAGTCGATACGATGAAAAACGGTGCTGTTGACTATATTGCAAAACCTTTTGATCACGACGAAATGCTCGACTCAGTATCCGCAATAATTGCTAACCACTCACCTCAGAAACCAGAAGTTATTCGTACTAAAACCTCCAAAAGAGGCATTCCTCAACTTGGCGAAATGATTGGTTCGTGTCAGGCGATATTAAAAATTTACAACTACACACGCAAAGTAGCACCAACAGACTCGACAATATTAATTCACGGCGAAACGGGTACAGGTAAAGAGCTGATCGCTAAAGCTATCCACGAAAAAAGTCGGCGCGCCAACCAGCCGCTAATATCAGTCAATTGTGCAGCGATCCCCGAAACGCTTATTGAATCAGAATTGTTTGGCTACGAAAAAGGAGCCTTTACAGGCGCCAATAGTAATCGGATGGGCTTAATTGAAGCGGCTGATGGAGGAACTTTGTTTCTCGACGAAATAGGAGAATTGCCACTTGAGGCACAAGCTAGATTACTACGATTTATTCAGGAAAAGGAAATTCGTCGAATTGGCGCAGTCGATTCTCGCAAGGTTGACGTGCGCCTTGTCTGCGCAACACATCGCGACTTAAAAGCCCTTACTGAAGAGGGCCTGTTCCGCCAGGACCTCTATTATCGTATCAATGTTATTCAGCTAGTATTGCCCCCTCTTAGAGAAAGAGGCAAAGATATACTTGAAATTGCCGAGACAATCCTCGAGAAACGAAGACTGGAAAATAACAAGTCACTCATGGCATTTTCACCTAAAGCCATTCAGGCCATTACGACCTATTCCTGGCCCGGAAATATCCGCGAACTTGAAAATGTAATTGAGCGCTCGGTTATTCTTTCAGACACTGACATCATTGACAGTGACCTGCTGAGCATTGACTTGGAATTGGTGAATGTCACCCAAATTAGAAACCGCAATACTAATTCGACCATAAATCGTTTCAATCCGACAACACCTATCGTTGCGACTGAAGAAAATGACGACCTTTCACTGGAAGACTACTTTCAGCGCTTTGTTTTGGAACACCAGGACTCCATGAGTGAAACGGAGCTCGCAAGAAAACTGGGTGTTAGCCGCAAATGCTTGTGGGAGCGGCGTCAACGCTTGGGCATACCGCGTAAAAAAAGCGCTAAGCCTGGCTAAAACCCTACGCATTCGGCTCACAACCCTTGAACTACCATAAATATTAATAAATTAGCTTAAAGCCGGCCTACGCTCTCCTCTCGCAAAAGACCCGGAACCAGCAGTAAAGTTGCCCTATAAAAAGCCACCTATAATATTTTCTCCTATGCCCACCCCCAGTAATCGAAATATCTTATAAAACGAACAAAAACAGAATCCGCACCGTTACCCACCTTGCAAGACAGTAACAAACTGCGAGTCAATGCGTAACAAACTGGAATTATGGCCGGATAAAAAAACGACAATAAAAACCCAACCCGTTGATTTAAAAGACATTTAAAAGATGGCACATAAACTGCTATGCAGTATCATAATAAAAATAATATATAACAATAATAACGTAATCGAATAATAATAATAGAAGTAAAGAGACCTGGGTGGGGAAGAGAAATCTTCCTTCATCGATTTGTTTGAGTCCCGCCGACCTGACTTTCTACGCAACGACCGTTTACTACCAATATCATTCTCACCATTCCACGCTCATAACGACAGATGTAAAAGCCTAATAACTATAGCTGACAATAATTAAGAGACCACGTAGCAGCGCAAAATCTTTTTTTGATCACCTCCTCTAGCACACGCTCAAAGATAGATCCTTCGCACATCATCGAAATACTCCAGCCATTTGTGTGAAGAACTAAAACCGATATCCTCATACCATATCAGCCTATCTTCGGCGACAAACCATTTCAACTAAAAACTAAAACGCTCAAAAGAACGCTCTTTTTGTAATTTGTTGACCTAACCCAACCCCAACCTAGGAAAAAACGCCAGAATTCCAAAAAAATCAACAATCGAAACATCACATTTGTTTCCTAAGCTTCATTTTGTCATCGCTATAGGTTTTAACCAAAGAAAATTGACCTTTTTCATGTTACCACTCAAGTCGTCTCGTAACGCACCGAGGGAGATAATGTAACAAATCAGCTAATTGCGAACTACTCGGCTTTCGTCTATTTCTATAAGCTATTGTTATAACTGGAAAAAAAAGTTTGGCATGATATCTGCTATGTATTACCTTGATAACAATAATAACTATACAATAATAAAAAAAGATATTGAGACCTGGATGAGGGAAAACTACGTTTTCCCTGCATCATTATTCCCACCGCTTCAATTGAAGACCATGCTTTTCTTTACAGGCATATATAAACCGATATATTCCGCACACTAAAGGCTTACTGAAACTGTTTACACCCGCCAACCAATAACATCCAATTTTCTGTGTTATTATCCGTTTTCTAGTTACCACTCAATTTTTAATTCATACACCTATCAATGTTGTTACCATCATGAGTTTTTTTGGACGCGTTAATAAATTTTTCAGTGGCGAAAATAAAACTGAAACTACGGCGGACTACGCCACAATGGACCCCCATATAATACCCCGCAACCAGCATATCATCTCGCGGAAAAATATCAGCAATGCTGCATTAAAAGTCATTTCCGGCCTACACAACGCAGGCTTCGAAGGATTCTTGGTAGGTGGTGGAGTTCGCGATTTGCTTTTGAATCAACGCCCAAAAGATTTTGACGTTGCAACGGATGCAACGCCTGAGCAGGTTCGCAGCGTATTCAATAACGCACGCATTATCGGACGTCGCTTCAAAATCGTCCACGTCAGATATGGCCGTGAAGTCATAGAAGTCACGACATTTCGGGGTAACCATCAAGCGGAAGCTCACGAACAAGGTCAGCGTCCAGACAACCAAAAGTCAGCAAAATCGGATAGTGGCATGTTACTTAGGGATAACGTTTTCGGCACCGTAGAAGAAGACGCTGTACGGCGTGACTTTACGATAAACGCCCTGTATTACACAACGTCGGACTTTTCAGTGTACGATTTTACGCACGGCGTTCGAGACCTCGAAGACAAAACCATCCGTATAATTGGAGACGCTGAAACTCGCTACAAAGAAGACCCGGTGCGAATGTTGCGCGCGGTTCGATTCGCTGCGAAATTAGATTTTGTTATCGACCCGGAGACTGCCGCACCCATTAAGACCTTGGCGTCATCCCTAAGCGATATATCAGCGGCGAGAATGTTCGACGAAATTCTCAAGCTATTTATGGCAGGCTCTGGCGAAAAAACTTTTCACCTGATGCAAAAATACGATCTTTTTGCCCCGCTCTTTCCAGAAACTCATCAATGCCTTGACCAGCCTTTTGCCAAAGAGCTACTGATTCAGGCGTTGTGTAATACAGATACAAGAATCCATGCGGGCAAGCCTGTCACCCCTGCGTTTATTTTTGCGGCTCTGCTGTGGCCAGCCACAAGAAGA
>JBLHNZ010000160.1:0-8176 GCA_047623245.1 Oceanicoccus sp.
ATGTCGAAATCAGGGAGCCAAAATTACTAATCCGAGCAGAAAACGCACATATCAACGCTGAAACAAGTACGGGGCAATTTGGAAACACGCGGTTTTTGTTTCATGACCAAGGAATTCGAGGCACCGCTGAAACACTGTTCCAAAATCAAGACAACACGACCACCATTGAGAACGGCACTATAACCCAGTGCACTCCCGACGACGAGACCTGGCTGTTCGAGGCCGACAATATTCACTTGAATACAGAAACCGGGCTAGGGACAGCAAAAAATGCGAAATTGCTGGTCAAGGGCGTTCCCGTTGTCTACTTACCTTACTTAACCTTCCCAATTGACGACCGCCGAACGAGTGGGTTTTTATGGCCAATATTCGGCAGTAGTGGTGAAAACGGATTCAACGTCACCACCCCTTACTATCTAAATTTGGCGCCCAATCTCGATATCACTCTGGCCCCACAGTATATTTCGAACAGAGGCACAATGTTTGAAGCAGAAGTTCGCCAACTCGGCGATTATGGTGCATGGGCATTCGGTGCAGCGCAATTGTCAGACAATCTTTATACCGACAACCCATCATCGAGCCTGAGCGAGAAAGAGTTAAATAATTTACCGGCCAGAGAAAATAGATGGCTAGGACATATTCGACAAACAGGAAGCTTCTCGGGTATCAATACGTCAATCGATTATACAAAAGTGAGCGACAACAACTACTTTCGAGACCTGCCCAATAATAGTCTAGACGTCAAACGCACCCTTCACTTAAAGCAGTTATTGGCGCTCGATTACAGCAGTGGGCCTTGGCGGACCGACGTGATTGCAGAGCAAAGACAAACCCTTGATGACGATCTCAACCACCAATATAAAATCATGCCGCGACTGAGCGTGACGCGCAACAATAGCGGCTCTAGCTTCGAAGCCCAATGGCTAGCACAAGCGGAAATCACCGATTTCCAACACGACGAAGCTGTGGCAAAAGGAGGAGGTTTTGTCACGGGCCAACGAGCATATGCCGAAACGGGCATTAGCTATCCCATGCACTGGGCTGCCGGGTTCTTAATTCCAACAGTGAAAGTGCGCAACCTCAACTACAACCTGGACAGCCGCCTAGCCGATGGTGACGATACACTGACAGCCACAACGCCAATGGCCACACTCGATATGGGACTTATTTTTGAGCGAGCGTTTGGCATGGGAGACGGCGAATACACACAAACGCTCGAGCCCCGCCTGTATTATTTCTACAGCGACTATGACGATCAGGAGGAACATCCCGAGTTTGACACTAAAGAACTCACGTTTAGCTACAACCAGCTTTTTAGAGATACGCGATTTTCAGGCCACGACAGACTCGACGATGCGAATCAGATGTCTTTCGGCATAACGAGCCGATTCATAGAAAACAGTTCAGGCCGAGAAGTTATTACCGCCAGCATCGGCCAAACATTCTTCTTCGAAGACCGACGGGTAACGCTCGAACAGGACTTCACCAACACAACGCAAAGCAAGTCATTTATCGCCACGGAAATACAGTATCAACCCAATAACGAGATGTGGTTTAATAATTCACTGCTCTGGGACTCGGAGCAAGAGAAGCTTCAGGAAGCCGGATTTAGCTTCCACTATCAACGGAAGGGAAATAGCCTGTACAATCTCAGTTACAAGTTTCGACGCGATGGCGACAGCAATCTGATAACGGGTTTACAACATTTAGAACAAATTGACGCCTCGCTATTATTGCCGATAAACAACCATTGGTCGTGGTATAGTCGCCTCCAGTACGACATAACAGAAAACAACAGCATAGACTCCTTGATTGGCATGCAGTATGAAGACTGCTGCTGGAAAGTAAGGCTGATCTATCAGGAAGGCTTTGAAGACGAATTTATCAGTGAACCTGAAGGCAGTTTACTGGTCGAAACTGATCACGCATTTATTATCGAATTTCAGCTCAAAGGTCTGGGCGGATTAGGTAGTAAATCCATTGAAATTTTAAAAGAAAGTATTTTGGGCTATGAAGATCTTGAATAAATTAAACAGTAGTAACAAAACTTCCCTGAAGGGTACCCCCTCTTTCAAAATAGTCGGTCGCTGGCTCGCCGTCATATTGACCGTGCTATTTATTCACTCTCCCGCAGTATCGGCGGCGGAGGGGTCTTTAGAAAAAATTATCGCCATTGTTGATGACGATGTTTTACTCGCCAGTGAATTGAATGAGCGTGTCCAGCAAATTTTAAACAAGATCAAACAATCAGGGCAGCAAGATCCCCCAATGGATCAGATACAAAAAGACATTCTTGACCAACTGATTTTGGAAAACATTCAAATGCAGCTTGCTCGTCGCGCCGGTTTGAGAATAAGTGATGCTCAACTAACCGCATCCGTTGAGCGTATAGCTCGACAAAACAATATGACTTTGGACCAATTTACACAAGCGCTGAAAAATGAAGGGCAATCCTATATATCATTTCGTGAACAAGTACGTAAAGACACAATTTTACAACAAATTCAAAAGGGAAATGTTAATCAGCGCATAAAAGTCACTCCGCAAGAAATAGCAAATTTTCTACAATCTGAAGAAGGAGCGTCAGTAACGGCCCCAGAATACCGAATGTTGCATACACTCATTCCTCTTCCTGCTAAAAGCGACGGAGCCACGGACGAAAAAGCGAAAAAACTCGCCGACGAGCTTTTCGAAAAAATTCAGAATGGGCAAGATTACGCGAAAGCCATTGGAACTAATGGACAAACAGAACTTAGCATTAGCGACTTGGGCTGGCGCAAATCGAAAGACTTACCCAGTATTTTTTCTGGGCTAGCGGCGGCCTTACAAAAAAATGAAACTGCTGCCCCGCTGAAAAGCGCGGGAGGTTACCATTTAGTAAAATTACTCGATAAGCGCGGCGACGGAGAAATCATCCCACAAACCAAGGCTAGCCATATATTGTTAAAACCTTCAGCAATTCGCGATGACGTCGCAACAGAAGCTGCACTCAAAGCGTTACGCCAGCGCGCGATTGACGGCGAGGATTTTGCCGAACTCGCCCGTGAACACTCTGAAGATATAGGCTCCGCAGCTGAAGGAGGAGATCTCGGCTGGACAAGTCCAGGACAAATGGTTCCTGTTTTTCAGGATGCCATGGAGCTCACAGAAGACGGTGAAATAAGCACTGTATTTCGCAGCCAGTTCGGCTGGCATGTTTTGCGTGTTGCAGAACGCCGCGACGAAGACATCACCGATAAATTACGCGACAACATGGCGCACGGCTTTATTCACAAGCGTAAATATGACGACGAACTACAGGCATGGTTGCAAAAAATTCGCGACGAAGCCTATGTAGATATTAAGTGACACCACGCTGCTTTATAGCTAAGCCGTCATCACATCTCAATCGCACGCGCAATAGACACAATGGATTATTGAGCATGCGACTGCGGAAGGCACAATCCTATATATGACTACCCTGCGCATTGCTATTACTCCTGGAGAACCGGCAGGAATTGGGCCCGATTTAGTCGTGCAGTTAGCTCAACACCAAGAACAGCTATCACAAAATGCCGAATGGGTAATTATTGCCGACCCGCAATTACTACAAGACAGAGCAAAGCAGCTAGATCTGCCGCTAACGCTAACAACGTTCAACCCGGAACGACCTCCACAAAAAAGAAAAAACGCCGAGCTTTGTATCCTGCCAGTCGAGCTTTTGAAGCACTGCACGACCGGAGTGCTCGATAAAGAAAATGCCGCTTACGTTATATCAACACTCGATAAAGCTACACAAGGCTGTATTGATGGACAATTTGACGCGATGGTAACGGCTCCTGTGCACAAGGGTATTATTAACGATGCAGGTATTGCGTTTACCGGCCATACAGAATATCTGGCCGAAAGAACACATACGGAGCAGGTCGTAATGATGCTCGCAACCGAAGGCTTGCGCGTCGCTTTAGTCACCACGCACCTGTCTTTAGCAGAAGTTCCGGAAAAAATAACCGCCCAGTACATCGAAAAAGTAACTCGGATTTTACATCGCGACCTTCAAGTATATTTTGGACTACAAGCTCCACGCATTTCTGTTTTAGGCTTAAACCCCCACGCGGGAGAAGGCGGCCATATGGGCCGAGAAGAAATTGATCATATTATCCCCGCAATGGAAAAACTGAAATCTGAGGGCTTATTGCTGGATGGGCCTTTGCCTGCCGATACCGCCTTCACTCCAAAGCACTTACAGCATTGCGATGCTGTCTTAGCCATGTATCACGATCAAGGCTTGCCTGTTTTGAAATATAAAGGCTTTGGTAACGCAGTAAATATCACCTTGGGCCTCCCGATTATTCGCACCTCTGTCGATCACGGTACAGCTTTGGATTTGGCCGGAACGGGAAAAGCCGACGCCGGCAGCCTAAAAACCGCACTCAACACCGCTTTAGCCATGGCGAAACACAAAAGGAGTAGCCAATGAGTCAATTCAAGCCACGTCAGAATTCACCACAACCCCAGGAAGGGGGACACCGCGCGCGCAAACGATTTGGCCAGAATTTTTTGCAGGACGCGGGAATAATACACCGAATCGCACGCTCGATAGGCGCTTCAGAGAAGGACCATGTTGTCGAAATAGGTCCCGGGCAAGGGGCGCTCACCAGTGACATTCTGGCGAGTGGCTGCAAATTGGATGCCGTTGAATTAGACAGGGATTTAATACCACTGTTAGAGCAGCGTTTTGCAGGACATTCACAATTTAAACTGCAACAAGGCGACGCCCTCAGTTTCGACTTTTCATCCCTACAAGAAAACGATGAAAAGCTTCGTATTGTTGGCAACCTTCCTTACAATATTTCAACACCGCTAATTTTCCACTTATTGAGCCAGCAAGAACTCATACTCGATATGCATTTTATGCTGCAGCTGGAAGTGGTGAAACGCTTAAGCGCGGCACCAAGCAGTAAAAACTACGGCCGCCTAACCGTAATGACACAGTATTACTGTGATGTTTCGCAACTATTTGAAGTGCCACCAGAAGCGTTTAATCCCCGCCCTAAGGTACAGTCTGCGATTGTACGATTGATCCCACATCAGCACATTCCCTACCCTGCAGATAATTTAACCACGCTTCAATCAATTTTGCGCACCGCTTTTAATCAGCGCCGTAAAACCTTGAGAAACTCCCTAAAAGAGGTGGTGAGTGACGACCAGTTTGAGTCCCTGGAAATTAACCCAAGTCATAGGCCCGAGACATTGAGCGTCGAAAAGTTTGTTGCCATTAGCAATGTGGTTAATGCTAAATCTTTGAGCGAGAAAAGTGAACAATGACTCGCTATGCTGTAGGTGATTTACAAGGCTGTTTAACACCTCTTCAATGCTTACTCGACGAAGTCTGTTTTGATTTACACAACGATGAACTGTGGATCGTCGGCGACCTGATCAATCGCGGCCCAGACTCCCTCGGCACTATGCGGTTTATTAAACAACTGGGAGCTAGCGCCCGAGTTGTACTTGGCAATCACGACCTACACTTTTTAGCAGTCGCATTTAATACGACAACCGCCGGTAAACACGATACATTTTCTGATATCCTCGACGCTCCTGATCGCGACGAAATAACTCACTGGCTTTTGCAACAACGACTTATTTATACAGACCCCAGCGGCGACTACACGATGGTTCACGCTGGAATTCCTCCGATGTGGGATATCGGCCAAGCGAGGGCCTATGCCGAAGAAGTTCAAGTAGTGCTAAAAAGCACTAACGCAGTCGATTATTTCGACAACATGTATGGCGACAAACCCAATAGCTGGAGCGACAACTTGTCAGGCTACACACGGCTTCGCGTGATAACAAATTATTTTACCCGCATGCGATTTTGTACTACAGATGGAGTCTTGGATTTTAAAAACAAAGAAACCAAACACCCAGACCCGTCCTTTTCTCCATGGTTTTCATTTCCAGACAGAGAAACAAGAAATGACAAAATATTATTTGGGCACTGGGCAAGTCTTCAGGGCGTAACCGATACGGAAAACGCACTTGCCCTAGACACAGGTTGTGTGTGGGGCAGATCGTTAACACTTTACGACTTGGACAGGCGGCGCTACCACAACTGTTCGTGCGCCTAAGCTGCTACCAGCGGCCCATGCCGACGCATTACGACAAGCATTCTTAAAGATACATCAATGAAAGCCCTGTTATACTAAATCTATCTTTCAAATACGTTAAAATGACATGATTACTTATCTGGTTGGCGGCGCTGTTCGCGATAAAATCTTGGGCTTCCCCTATCACGAACGCGACTGGGTCGTTGTTGGATCCAGCGCGGAAGCACTTCTCAGCGAAGGATATGTGCCGGTTGGCAAAGACTTCCCTGTATTTTTACACCCCACAACGAAAGAAGAATATGCTCTCGCACGAACAGAACGAAAATCAGGAATGGGCTATAAAGGCTTTAACTGCTATGCAGAACCCGACGTCACACTTGAGGAAGACTTATTACGTCGCGACCTCACAATCAATGCCATAGCAGAAGGGCCCGATGGTGAGATCATCGACCCTTACAACGGTAAATCCGACCTGCAAAACCGAATACTAAGACACGTATCAGACGCCTTTACCGAGGACCCATTACGGGTTCTAAGACTTGCTCGCTTCCTTGCACGCTATGCACATCTGGGTTTCACGATTGCCGATGAAACAATTAAGCTCGCGCAGGCCATTAGCAAAAGCGGTGAATTACAAACCCTTCCCGCTGAGAGACTGTGGAAAGAGCTAGAAAAAGTTTTACAGACCCGCTCACCAGAATGTTTCTTTTCTGCAATGGACAAAATGGGTGCTAGCGACGTTCTTCTTCCTGAATTGGTGAACCTCAATGAGCACACAGTCAGTGTAGTGCAAAAATCGGTAGCTTTTGCACTACCGCCTCAGGTCCGCTTTGCGCTGTTATTTATTGACAAATCACCTAACGAAACAGTCGCTTTATGTGTGCGAATAAAATGCCCGAACGAGTATCGTGAACTGGCAAATGTCGTCTGTAAGTACGCTCCTCTTTTCAGCGCAACGCTTGACGCTGAAAGCACCTTAGTATTGTTAGAAAAACTCGATGCGTTCAGAAAAGAGCCGCGCTTTAAACATTACCTAATTTGTTGCGAACTCATTTACAATACACCGAAAAGCGGCGAGCAATTACTGGAAGCACTGGCAGTATGTAAATCGGTAGATGCCAGTATTTTTGCGGCACAAGGCCTCAAAGGAAAAGACATCGCTATTGCACTGCGAGAAAAACGATTGCAAACACTAACCGACTTAAAGAGGAAATGATGAATACAAGGAAAGTCGCTCTAATTACTGGCGCATCAAAACGAATCGGCGCTACGATTGCCAAAACACTGCACGACAGTGGATACAATGTCATTATTCACTATGGGAACTCAAAAAAACAGGCCCTTGAATTGGCAGAAGGCTTAAACCGGCAACGAGACAATTCTGCTATTTGCCTTCAAGGAGACTTACTCTCAATCACCAGTATCACAGCATTCGCCGAAAAGGCGGTGAGCGCCTGGGGCGGGATAGACGTATTAATCAATAATGCCTCCAGTTTTTACCCAACGCCTATAGAATCAGCGACAGAAAAAGACTGGGATGATTTGGTCGGAAGTAATCTTAAGGGACCTTTTTTTCTGACCCAACAACTCACTACCACGCTGAAAGCCAAGCGAGGTAGCATCGTCAACATTATCGATATCCACGCAGACAAACCATTGACCAACCATCCAATTTATTGCATGGCGAAAGCAGGACTAGCGATGATGACCAAGTCTTTGGCCAAAGACCTCGCTCCCGATATTCGAGTAAACGGTGTCTCGCCCGGGGCGATACTCTGGCCGGAAACCGAAGCAGAATCGCAAGCGAAATCGGCAATTTTGGCCAAAATCCCTCTCACAACGATAGGAGAAACATCCGATATTGCAAAAGCCGTTAAATTTCTCGTCGCAGATGCACCTTATATAACAGGTCAGATATTAGCTATTGATGGTGGTCGCAGCTTAACGATGTAGGAAAGTAGCGGTTATTCCGGACTGGAAATCTGCCTACCTTGCCAGTCAAAGCTCACCGGCCATAATTTTTGTTTACCCTGATCGTATTCTTCCCACAATTGGGCGTAGGTTTTCCCGATCGATGGGTGCTTTGC